>CAIMFA010000029.1 GCA_903840185.1 uncultured Lentisphaeria bacterium
CGCCGGTGTCGGGATTGAAGATGTTCTTGAAAGGAACGCCGCCGAACTCGGCAGCCTTGACGTCGAACTCGCGGAAATCGTTACCGGGCCCCTGGTCTGACCAGCCGCCCCTGCCGTCGCCAGCGACGTCATCGGCAAAACCCATGTTCGCGCATTTCGAAAAGTCTACGAAGACCGGAGCCGTTTCCGATTTATTGCCGTTTGCCTGACTGGCGGCAAAACCTGTCATGGCAAGGGCAATGGTAAACAAACAGATTGAAAATCGCATAATTCCGCCTTTAATTATTTATTGTTTTAATTAATTCAAAAATTTGACCTTTTTCTACGCGCCCTGCTGTATCATTTTTCCGCCAGTTCGATGAATGGCGACGGCCCTTTATTCCAGGCGCCTGTATCAATATCAAGGCGAATTCCGCCCGCCGGGTTTTGAATCTTTAGTTCCTCCTGCCGGGTTCCGTCCAGCGCTAAAGCCCAGGCACGGAGTGTCGGAGCTTCGGGACCACGGGCAATGCGAATGACGAAACTGCCGGTGCGCAAAAGTAACGGAAGTTTCCCTGCGTTGAGCTGTACAGCTCCTTCCGCATCGCCGTAACTGGCGCCGCTGTTGCGCGCGTCGGTGGCAATCACCAGAAGCAGGCGGCTGGATTGTTCAAGCTTCCGTCCGTCACGCGAGGCCAGAGTTATGGAAGCGGGAACCGATGACGATTCAATTGAAAGCGGGCCGATGGTCACAGGAACACCCCACTTATCGCCGCAGGTTCCAACCACAAGCGGCGTATTCACCGTGAGGCGCTTGTTCCCGGCGTCAAGCAGGATTTCTTTAGTCTCACTCTCGTAAATCTTCTTTACCAGATCAGTACGGTTGTCTGCCGGAATTATGCCGGCTTTGCGCAATTGCGCCAATGCGCCGGCGAAAGTGCCGCTTTCACTGTCAATTACAGATGACCAGAACTGCGAATCGACCGTTTTGGCACCATCGCCAAGCGGCAGACGCAGGCTTGCCGGGATGGAAGATTTTTTTCCTTCGACCTCAGCCGCCAGCCCGGTTACCAGCCCGATGCGTGTCTGGTCGCCGCTGACGGCCCTCTCGCCGCGGCTTAACGCCAGTTCACGGCTGAGCGGAATATCCACCCGGTGCGGCGCAGTTTTCACCGTTTTGTCCATGAACAGGATGCCGGTCACCACCTGACTGGCGCGGCCGACCGGATCGTCGCCGACCCTGAACGGTCCGGCAAGGCGCGGAACCAGCTCCACCGGACTGGCATGCGTGGTAAGCGCTGACATGTCCTGGAAGCTTCCGTAGGCGCCGACAGACAGCCCCTCTTCGTAACGGTAACGATTCCAGTACACATGGCCATATTCCATGACCGCCAGCGGCATTCCTGAGATACGGGTGGAGGCAATTCCGCGCCACCAGTTAAGTGTTTCGCCGAGAGCGCTGGAATGTATTATGCTCGCTTTGCCGCCCGTTTCGCCGGGATGGGCGAAATATCCGTGCATTGAGATTACGCCGACTTTGGCGCGCGCCAGGTAGAGACGCAACTGGTTTAACCAGTCATACTGGCTGAACAATCCCTGATAGCCGGACAGCCGGAGTTCATTTTCCTGCCATCCAGCCGTTTCTTCATCCAGTTTATTGATGAATTCCTGAATAATTCTGCCCCGCGCTGTGTCCCAGAAATCTTTTTGAGTAAAAAACTGCACTTCATCAATGCTGGCGGCCTTTGGCCCCTGGCTATGCCATGCAGCATGATAGGCGTTGATATCGGCAAAGCGGCTGCGGAGAAAGGCGCGCCATAACAGCAGATAGCTTGAACCTGCCCATTTTGCAGAATTAATGTAACTTTCAAGTCCGGTATGCGGTTCGTTATTGCCGAGAATTATGGCAACTTGCGGATCGGTGGCAAAACTGGTTTTAGTGTACGGATTAATATGGGTCAACAGCTGTTTAACCGCGTTGTGGTAATGCCGGCGGGCTACCGGATTGTTGAATAAATTCATGTCTTTCACTCCGTTATTGGAATACCAGCAATTGGCGGGATAATACCCGGTCCAGGAGGACTGCGCATCGAGATAAAGATAGATGCCGCGTTTCTTGAGAGCCGCCACCAGGCGGTCGATAAATTCAAGGTGTTCCTGCTTGAAGAACGGCTCTCCGGCTTCAAGGCGGCGGTCGAACTCAAGCTGCGCTTCGGGTGAAAGTGTTTTTCCCCAGTATGCAATTTGATTCGCCAGATACTGGTCGAGAAAGTGGAAACGCACCATGTTGTAACCCTGCCGCATGATGGCATCGGCAAAAGGTTCAATCTGCTCCAGCGGCATGACCGGATGTCCCGGCCCCTGCCCGTAACCGGAATGGACAAAGAAGCGCACTGGTTTGTCAGGTTCAATGGCGAATGCCAGCGTGCCGTCCGGTCTGGCTATAACCCTGCCGCGGCTGCCCGCCGGAGCATGGTCAAGCCGCGCCGAAAAATCCAATGCGGTTCCAGGCTTTACCGCTAAATCTGTATCGGGGAGCGCTTTCCAATCCTTGCCGGCGGTGATCGTAAGTCCGCCCTTTCCGGCGGCGACTGCATCCGGCTTTACAGCCGCAACTTTTTCCTGAACTGGAACATTCGCTTTTGCGGCAGATGTCTTCACTCCAGTCCATTCACCAGCAGGCAGCGCGAAGCCGCGCAAGGTGACGACTTTATCAGCCGTAACTTTCATGTGTTGTACAATATGCCCCTGATACCATGCCGCCGCAAAATATTTGCCGCCGTGCGCGCTGCTATCACAAACTATCCTGGCCGGATGAATTGCGTCCGGATTCCAGAAATACCAGCCAGCTGGATTTGCTTCACTGGACGACTCAAAATCGCCGTTTTTCAGCGCCACTCCAGTCGCGGTAATGTCATCATAGAATGTATAAACTGGTATTCTGTTGTTATCGGCATCATTTTTATCCTGACCGAGCAGATCGAACTGCACCGTACCGTCCTTATCCGGCGTGAACGAAAAAGAGAATTCGTTCCAGCCGGTTGTCAGCGGTATTTCAACAAGCAGACCCTGTTTGCGTTCAGATTCGTTTCCCCAGGAAATATTCTCAACACTGCCGCCGGAAGATGCTGTTCCGGAGGTAAGATTGATTTTTGAACCACTGCCGCTGATTGAAAAACGCGCATAGCCGGTTGGCTCTGCGGCAAAACCTGTCATGGCGAGAACGATGGCAAAAACACAGATGAAAACCCGCATAATATTTCCTTGTCATTCGCTTTGGGAGCCGTAAATAAATAAACGTTACATCTTCGCGCTTCTCCCGAATCCCTTTGCGTTTGCCAGTTCGTTACATACCTTCAGGTATGTACCTATCCGGCAATTCCCAAAATCTCTTCGGGATATTTCACGAGACTTGTCTAGTTTATTTCTTGACAGCTCCTTTGTTATTTTTAACCTGGCGGATTGGTGCAATAAACATTGCAAGATTGTGACAACCTTCTATGGAGTGTTTCCAGTCCATTCTCCGGCAGGCATCGCGAATCCGCGTATTGTGACTTTATTAGCTTTTACATTGATATTCTGCACCACCGCGCCCTGAATCCATGCCGCCGCAAAATATTTACCGCCATGCGCACCGCTGTCGCAGACGATTTTCGCCGGGTGATTTGCATCCGGATTCCAGAACCACCAGCCGTCCGGATTGTCTCCATCGAACGACTCAAAGTTCCCGTTGGTCAGTTCAGCTCCAGTAGCGGTAATATCATCATAGAATGTATAAATCGCCATTTTCTTATTGTCGGACCCATTTTTATCCTGACCGATCAGATCGAGCTGCACCTGACCGTCTTTATCCGGAGTGAACGAAAAAGAGAATTCATTCCATCCGCTTTTCAGCGGCACCTCAACGATAAGCGCCTGTTTCTGTTCCGCAGGACTTCCCCAGTGAATATTCTGGACACTGCCGCCTCCAGATGCTGTTCCGGGGGTAAAGTTGATTTTAGATTTACTTCCATTAATCGAAAATCTTGCGTAACCGGACTTGGCCGAGGTGATCGCGGATGGTACTGAAACAACCGGTTTTACATCCGCAGCCTTTTCCTGCTCTGGAATATTCAGCTTTGCAATATCAGACAGTTCGAAGAACGGCGTCGCGCCGCAGGACAAGGCAGATGTATCAACGTCCAGGCGAATGCCGCCGGGCACAGCGGTCACAGGCAGTTCATCGCGCCGTGTTCCGTTCATGGCCAGCGCCCAGGCACGCAGAGCCGGAGCTTTCCGGTCGCGCTCGATGTAAACCGAGAAACGGCCGGTACGCATCAATACCGGAGGAGAACCAAATTTGCGCATCACTACGCCATCGGCGTCTTCATAACTTTCGCCGCTGTTGCGCGCATCGGTGGCAATCACCAGAAGTATGCGGCTGGATTGCTCCAGCGCCTGCCCGTCGCGTGCGGCAATAGTGATCGACGCAGAAACGGACGCTTTCTCCACGGTCATTTTACCGGCTTTAAGCGGGCTTTCAAATTTATCGGAGCAAATCCCCGCCAGCTTCGGCGAACGCACTGTCAGCCGTTTGCTGGAGGCGTTAAGTAAAATTTCTCCGGTTTCGCTCTCATATATTTTCTGTTTCGCGTCGGTCAGGTTGTTTTGTGTCAGGATGCCTTTTGTCCGCAGTTTGGATACCGCATCGGCAAATGTTCCGCTCTGGCTGTCCACCACGGTTGAATAAAATGCCTTGTCGATGGTTTTAGTTCCGTCTCCCAGCGGCATTTGCATAGTTGCCGGAACAGAGGATTTGCGCCCCTCAACTGCGACTGCAAATCCGGTCAACAGTCCCAGGCGCGTCTGATCGCCGCTGATTGCCATATCGGGATTGTCAAGCGCCAGATCACGGCTTAGAGGAATGTCAATCCGGTGCGGCGCCACCGCCACTTCCCTTCCCATAAATAGCAACCCGGTCACCATCTGGCTGGCGCGGGCGACAGGGTCAACTCCCACATTGAACGGTCCGGCTTTCGCGGGTTTCAACGCGACCGGCCAGGCATGGGTGGTAAGCATGGACATGTCCTGAAAGCTGCCGTAAGCTCCGACAGACAAACCCTCTTCGTAACGGAAACGGTTCCAGTACACCTGGCCGTATTCCATGATCGCCAGCGGTTCGCCGGAGATGCGCGAGGAGGCGATTCCGCGCCACCAGTTGAGCGCGTCGGCAAGCGCGCTGTTCGGGGATGTTTTAGACTTAGGCGCAACCCCGTCTGTGGGATGGGCGAAATATCCGTGCATGGACACCATGTCCGCGTGAGATCGCGGCAGATACAGGCGCAGGCTGTACAGCCAGTCGTATTGAGTGAATATCCCTTCGTATCCAAGCGACCTCAAATCATTTTTCATCCATGCCGCCGTTTCCTCCTCCAGTTTGTTCAGGAATTCGCCCACGGTTCTGCGTCTTGCGCTGTGCCAGATATCATTGGGCGCAAAGAACGGCACATTGTCCAGACTGGAGATTGATGTATCCTGAAAATTCCATGACTTACGAAAAGTTTCGAAATCGTTGAAGCTGACGGCAAGAAAAGCGCGCCACATCGGCAGCAGATGCTCAACAGTGCTCTTGCTGTGAAGTTCCATGGTCGGTTCGTTTATGCCAAGCACCGCCACCACCTGCGGATCGGTGGCAAAACTGGTGCCGGTGTACGGATTGATCCGGGTGAACATTGCCTTGACCGCGTTGTGCCAGTGGCGGCGAGCGACAGGATCATAGTAGAGACGCGCCTTCATGTTCTCGACGCCGTTATTGGAATACCAGCAGTTCGCCGGATAGCAGCCAGTCCACGAGCTCATCGCGTCAAGGTAAAGGTAAACGCCGCGTTTCTTCAACGCCGCGACAAAGCGATCGGCAAGGTCCAGATTCCTGGCATTAAAAAAAGGTTCTCCGGCTTCCATGCGGCGGTCAAAATCGGCCTGGTCATTCAATGAAAGCGTCTTGCCCCAGTACGCATGCTGCCCCGCCACGAATTGATCGAGGAAATGCAGGCGGACCATGTTGTAGCCCTGCCGCACTATGGTGTCGGCCAGAGCATCGACATCTTCCGGATTTTTAGTGGGGAAACCGGAGACGACGAAGAAACGCACCGGGCGGTCCGGATCATTGGCGAACGCCAGGGTGCCGTCGGGACGGGTAATGACGCGGCCGCGGCTGCCCGCCGGAGCGTGATCAACCCATGCCGAACAATCAAGCGCGGTTCCCTTTTTCACTGCCAGATCAGCATCCGGCAGCGTTTTCCATTCGGCTCCGGCGGTGATTGTCAATGACTTCAGTTCCGGCAGCGGAATATCGCGATTCGTGATAGTGGCGGCGACAACTATCCACATGGACTTTCCCGTGCCTGTCAGCGTCAAACTCTGAATATCCAGTTTATCCCCCAAATCGAAGCGCGACAGATAGACCCCGACCATTGCGCTCTGGTTGGGTTTGGATACAACCACTACTCCGTTGGGCAGACGGACAGGGTCCCACCAGTCGCCAATATCCCGTCCGCCCTGGATGTCCAGAGTGCGGACGGTGCCGTCACGGCAGGTCAGAGTGATATTGCCTGCTGTATCGCCGGATTTGGGTCCGTAGCAGGAAGAGTGCAGCAAATAAAGATAGCGGCCGGAGGCTTTGTCAGGAAAGTTAGCGGTTACAGTGGTCAGCCCGGCGGGCAGGCCTTGTTCATGCCGGAATGAGAGTATCGCATTACCGCCATTGGCGGCAGGATCGATGATTTTGAAAGGAACGCCTCCGAATTCAGCGGCCTTGACGTCGAACTCGCGGAAGTCGTTACCGGGTCCCTGGTCTGACCAGCCGCCTCTGCCGTCGCCCGCGATATCATCGGCAAAACCCATGTTAGCGCACTTGGAGAAGCCGGCAAAAAACGGCGCAGTGTCCGGTTCTTTAGGTTGAGCAGCAATATTGAAGGATGCGAGAATAACGAATAGCGCACAAATGGAGAATCGCATAATACGGCCTTTCTTTAATTCATGGTCTAATTTAAAATATAATACGTTCATATTATCCGGCGACTGTCAGAGAATCTCCAATACTGTCGAGCCGTAGCCGGACAGGAGTTGTTTGCCGGTGACATTCTGCGCCTTAAGCAGATCGCGGAAAGTTCCAGCGCCCAGGCTAACGGCCGCTTCTTTCTGCGCAAAGTTGTACAGGAACATAAACTTCCTGATACCGTCAGTGCGAATAGTGGCATGAATGCCCGCCGGAACATCAACCGGCAGCACAGTGGTAATTTTTTCCGAAAGTATCAAATTACGGTAGAACGCGGCGAGAAAATCATCGCCGGTCCTGGCGGCAAGATAATAGGCTTTGCCCCTGCCTGCATGGTTGACCGTCAGCGCCGGTTTTCCGGCGTAGAAATCGCAATCGTAATAGGCCAGCGGCACTGCACCTTGCAAGTGAATAATTTCAGCAAATTCGACGGCGCGAAATTCCCCGTCCATGCCGAGTTCGTTCCCGGCAATCATTTTGATTGCCTGACGGTCAGCCGGCGCGAAGCCGTCAAGTTCCTCGTTCCAGATGCCGAAAAGCTCCCGGAGACCGTCTCCGGGACATCCGCCGGTATAGCAGAGGTTGGTTTCGTTGACATAACCGGAGAGGTAGGTGCAGACCAGTGTGCCGCCGTCAGCAACGAATTTCTTCAAGCGGTCAGCCACTCCGGGCTTGAGCATGAACAACATCGGGGCGATCAGCAGTTTATACGAACTGAAATCGCTCGTACTTTCGATAACATCCATCGGAACATTAAGGTTCCATAAACTGCGATAGTGCGCCTTGATGGTATCCAGCACTTTCTTGTTGTCTCTGGTCGGACCGCCGCAGACATCGAGCGCCCAGCGGGCTTCCCAGTCATGGATAACGGCAGTCTGTACCGGAACGCCGGTGCCGACGACAGCATCCAGCTGTTTATGAATTTCGCCGATGGCGGCCACTTCCTGGAAGACCCGGGTATTTTCATGTCCGGCGTGATCAACTACAGCTCCATGAAGTTTCTCGCAGCCGCCTTTGCCTTTACGCCACTGAAAATACATCGTACCGTCAGCGCCGTGGCCCATGGCCAGCAGCATTTCCAGCTGGTGGACGCCGGGACGTTTCAGCCGGTAATGGTCTTTCCAGTTTAGATTACTGGGGCTCGATTCCATCATCAGGAATGGTTTTCCCTGTTTCATACTGCGGTGCATGTCGTGAAACATACCGTAGACGGCGGCTTCCCGGGCATATCCGGAGGCATCGTCCCATGTCGGATAGCAGTCGTCAGCGATAAAATCACAGACTTCGGCGACCCGCCAGTAATCAATGCAGTCGAAGCAACCCATCATATTGGTGGCGGCCGGAATATCCGGGGCCAACTCTTTAAGCGGAACAATTTCATTGCGCATGAAGTCACAGAGCTGCCAGGTGGTGAAACGCTTCCAGTCCAGGGCGAGACCGTCGACACAGGAATCACGCGGATCGATCTGATCCCAGGCCGTATAGTTGTGACTCCAGAATCCGGTCCACCATGCTTCATTGAGCTTATCAATATGCTGATATTTGCTTTTCAGCCACTGGTGAAAAGAGTCCAGACACAGTTCACAGTAACATTCCCCGTTGTATTCGTTGGAAATATGCCAGGCGGCCAGGGCCGGATGATTACGATAGCGTTCGGCAAGTTTACGGTTGATCAACGCCACTTTCTGACGGTACACCGGAGACGTCCAGCAGTGATTATGCCTGGCGCGGAATGGTTCGCGCAGACCTTTATGGTCAACTCTCCGAATTTCCGGGTAGCGCTGCGCCATCCATGCCGGTCTGGCACCGCTGGGAGTGGCGAGAATGGCATTGTAACCGTGCTGCGCGAGTTTGTCCATGATATTGTCGAGCCAGTCGAATTTGAAAACGCCTTCTTCCGGTTCGTAGCTGGTCCAGGCGAAAATTCCGATGGAGAAAGTGTTGCAGCCGGCCAGCGGCATCAGGCGGAAATCCTCTTCGATTATTTCCGGGTGTGACAGCCACTGATCCGGGTTATAATCTCCGCCATGAAGAAAGTGAGGAAATTTTTTAAGGATTGGTTCGTAACGCATTGTTATAATCCCTTCAATATTTTGCTGTATAATTTATCGTTGCTAAAAATATTTGCGATAACAAAACTGGTAATTTGCATATGAAAAATGGGAAACTATTATGTGGACTGGTGATGACTGAGAAAACAGACCGGATGCCGTCAAGCATCCTTTCCTGCCAATCCGGTCAATAGTCAGCTACGCCGGCAACACCGTATGGATTCCAGTATTGTCCAACCCGGTGTTTGCCCCATACCTCTTTTCTGTAATCAAGAGTGCTATTCTGCATGGTAGCCGCATGTCCGTCAAAGAACGCGGCGTTTACATCTCTTTTGTTAGTGTGACGGTAGGCGACGCACTCCGTTGAATCACCGGCCACACCGGCATATTCGCCAACTGTCCAGTAACCGCTCGCTCCAGTCGGGCTGGAACCGTAATATGCCGCGCTGGCCCCCAGTCTTGCTTCGGTAAAAGCAATAGCCATCGTTGGGAATTTGATCCTGTTGAGTTTATAGCTGCCCCAGCCGCCTCCGCTGCTGCCTTCACGGTTCATTCCGTAAGTATAAGTCGCATTGGTGGATACGGTTGTTGTCAGCGGACAGAGAAAATTTCTCGGCCAGTATTCCGGAAACGCCGGGTTGCTCACTTTGATTCCGAGCATGGAGAGAAATGCCAGATTTTGATGCCAGCGTAAATTCCCGGGCTGCGAGAATGACACCCAGGTATCGTTGTAGGCGTTGGCATAGCCCATCCCGCCCGTTGCCATCGTTTTCATATTGCCGAGACATTGGATCGTTCTTGCTTTGTCTCGCGCCTTGCCCAGCGCGGGCATCAGCATTGAAGCAAGAATTGCGATGATAGCTATCACTACCAGGAGTTCTATGAGCGTGAATATCTTTCTTTGCACTTTAATCATCCTTAATTTAATATTTGTCTATCATATACACTGTGCATCTATTATACTGTCAGAAAAACCGTTTGGCAATATTGTAATCGGGAAATAATATATCGGGAACGGGAATAGTTAATTGTTTTACAAAAAATAAACAGAAATACTGCATGAAAACCGTACTTCCGATTTTTGAATTTTATATTTCGTCGATGTACCATCTGCTTTGCAGCGTATTCGATATTAAATATCTCCCGAGGCTGTTGTACCAATAAAGATCTTTAGCCGATTGAGCAAATTGATATGCTTGAATTTAACAGGAAACAACAGCCGGTATGGCAAATTTCAAATCCCTCTTTTGTAATCAAAATTTACCGCAGATGAAATGAAAAACCGCAGGACGTCAAAATATCCAAATTATTTGTTCCAGGAAGACGCGAATATGCTACTCATTCCAGAACGGATCGCTGTAATTTCCGGATACTGACCTCAGCGCCTTGCCACCGGCGTGACCGTCCCAGTACAGCACATTCCAGCCCATGTTGTGCGGAAGAAATTTGCAAGAGCCATAACTCATATCCAGTACCGTCCATGCTCCAAACCACTGGTCGCCTGTCTGGCCTTCGCAGTCCAGCACCATGGCTTGAGCGCTGGGCTGTTTCATCTTGTTAAGAGGTTTTACTCCAGTAGCTGTTGCACTGGACAACCAGAGTCCCGGCGTGGCTTTATAAGGAACCTCGTCGAAAAGATAGTCGGCCCTTTTCTTGACCAGATTACCGTCGCGGCACATCATGCCTATTTCCGAGCCCGGGCAGTCAAGAATCGTGTTCCGGCCGTGCTGCGGGTCGTAGGCATAGGTGAAATACTTTGCCGGACTTATGCCGAAATAGTTGACGTACTGCCCGGGAGGGGAAAAACGCCCGGTACCGTCGCCGTAACCGCCCAGGTGACGCAGAAAACCGCTATATAACGGCAAATTGGCAGTACCCGGCAGCCAATCCTGAAAATCATTGAAATAGTTGGCGATCCCCAGCCCCTGCTGTTTCTCGTTGTTCAGACACTTCGATGTTTTCGCGGTATTCCTGGCTTTGTTAAGCGCCGGCAGCAGCATTGCTGCCAAAATTGCGATGATGGCGATCACGACGAGGAGCTCGATGAGTGTAAAATTCTTTTTTTGCATTTAAAAAACCCCTTCAATCTGGAATATAATATTAATAATATATTGTCTGCATTTAGATTATACTTCGAATAAAGCCGCTTGACAATATTGTAAACGGGAAATAATGTATTGTTAACGAGAAATTTAGCATGTTTTGCGATAAGCTATTCAGGAATACAGTATGAAAAACGTTCTGCCGATTTTTGAGTTTTATATTTCGTCAATGTACCATCTGCTGCGCGGCGTATCAGATTACGCCGGAGAGCATGACTGGCATCTGGGGATCATCTCCACCCGCTTCGAACTGCCGCGCCGCTGGTCCGGCGACGGTATCCTGACACATCTCACACGTTCTCCTCAACTGATGAAATTTCTTCATGCCCATGCCGATATCCCGATTGTGTCCTTTAATCCGCCGATGGGACAGTGTGATTTCCCTTATGCCATGGTCAGCGATGATAATGATGAAATCGGCAGAATCGCCGCCCGGTACTTCCTGACGCTGGGTGACGTCCACTGCTGCTGGTACGGGGGGCATCTTGGACGTTATGACGCTTTTGCCGATGAACTGGCGAAAAACAACCGCCAGACACAAATCATCATTTCCCCGAAAAACATGCACAGCCTTCCGTGGGATGAGATCAGTCAAAAACTCGTGGCGCAATTGAAGAAACTGCCGCTGCCCTGCGCGGTTTTCTGCGAAAACGACTCCTGGGCGCGCGAACTGCTAGAAGCGGCACTGGCAGGGGGGTTCCGGGTGCCGGCGGAAATCGCGCTCATGGGGGTGGATAACGAGGCGCTGATCTGCAACAGTTCCAGCATACCGATCTCAAGTATCGACAGCAGGCCCC
>CAIMFA010000030.1 GCA_903840185.1 uncultured Lentisphaeria bacterium
CGCATTTTTGCTTGGATTGGATATGGCTGAATTAAAATCAATTAGAAACTTTTCCATTATTGCCCATATAGATCATGGGAAGTCAACGCTGGCGGACCGTCTGCTGGAAATCACCAACACGATCAGCAAGCGCGACTTGCAGGAACAGGTGCTGGATGATATGGATCTGGAGCGGGAACGCGGGATCACCATTAAATCCCATCCGGTGCGGATGAAATACGAGGCCCATGACGGTCAGGAGTACGAACTCAACCTGATTGACACTCCCGGACACGTTGACTTTACTTATGAAGTCAGCCGCGCGTTGTCGGCCTGTGAAGGCGCGCTGCTGCTGATTGACGCCACGCAGGGGGTGCAGGCCCAGACGGTGGCGAACGTTACTCTGGCGTTCCGCCAGAATCTGGTGGTTATTCCGCTGATCAACAAGATAGATATGCCGTCGGCGGATGTCGAACTTTGTTATCAGCAGATGGAGGAAGTGCTGGCGATTCCCCGCGAAGAAGCGCTGCTGATCAGCGCCAAGGACGGCACCGGCGTTGCCGAAGTGCTGGAGGCAATCGTGAAGCGGGTGCCCGCGCCCAAGCCGATGAATTTCTCCGGGGCCAGCGGCCTGATTTTCGATTCCAACTACGATGCCTACCGCGGCGTGGTGACATATATCCGCGTGTTCAGCGGCGAATTCAGCCGTGGAACAAAAATGCGGCTATTGAGCACCGGTCTCGAAAGCGAAATCAAGGAAGTAGGAACTTTCGGACCCAACATGAAACCCTGCGACAAGCTGACACCCGGTTCGGTGGGCTATGTCATTCCGAATATCAAAAGTCCCGCCGATACCAAGATCGGCGACACCATTACCGACGTGAAGAATCCGTGCACGGTTCCGCTGCCGGGCTTCAAAACCGTGACCCCGATGGTGTTCAGCGGTATTTATCCGATTGATACGGCGGATTACGAGCAGTTGAAGTTGAGCATGAGCAAACTTCAACTGAATGACTCCGCGTTCATTTATCAGGCGGAATCATCCGCT
The DNA here is from genome assembly GCA_903840185.1 of uncultured Lentisphaeria bacterium. Taxonomy (GTDB): domain Bacteria; phylum Verrucomicrobiota; class Lentisphaeria; order Victivallales; family Victivallaceae; genus CAIPAT01. The sequence goes on from CAIMFA010000030.1 coordinate 1,028, forward strand.
GCGCTCGGTTTCGGTTTCCGCTGCGGCTTCCTCGGCCTGCTGCACATGGAAATTATTCAGGAGCGTCTGCGCCGCGAATACGACATGGATATCATCGCCACCTATCCCAGCGTAATCTATCGTGTTTACCTGAAAGACGGCACGATGGTCGAGGTGGACAATCCGGTGCATCTGCCGGATCCGTCCGGCATTGACCATATTGAAGAACCTTTAATCACCGCAAAAGTTATGTCGCCGAATATCTACATTGGCGATATAATGAACCTGATTATGAACAAGCGCGGGATTTGCACGGCCACCAGTTCGGTTGACGGTAATCATGTGATTATCACGGCTGAACTGCCGATGCTGGAAATTCTGATTGATTTTCACGACAAACTTAAATCCATCACCCGCGGCTACGGCAGTCTGGATTACGAGCCTTCCGGCTACCGCACCGACAAGCTGGTAAAAATGGATATCATGGTCAACGGCGAACCGATTGACGCTTTCGCTTCGATCGTGCATATTGACCATGCCCACTCCCGCGGTAAATCGCTGGCTAAACGGCTGCGCGAGGTTATTCCTCAGCACATGTTCACGATTGCGGTTCAGGCTGGTGTCGGCGGCAAGATCGTCGCCCGTGAAACCATCAAGGCCCTGCGAAAAAACGTTATTGCCAAGTGCTACGGCGGCGATATCACGCGTAAACGCAAACTGCTGGAAAAGCAGAAGGAAGGCAAAAAACGCATGAAGCAGATCGGACAGGTTAATATCCCGCAGGAAGCATTCGTGGAAGTTCTGAAAACTAACGACGAGGAATAATAGTAAAGGCCTGATTATGAATTTCTTTCAACGTCGCAGTTTGAGAAAGCAGCTTAAGCATTTCAAGCATCATGTCAATCACGTTCTGCATGTTGATGACGATATTTTGAACAGCGCCCAGAAGACCGGTTTGCAGGCATTGGCGGCGGATGTAGCCGCGGTCAAACCGGCTGGTATTGAGGAAGTCAAGGCCGTCCTGAATGAAGGACAGCAGCGGCTCGCAAAACTTATCAGCCACAGAAAATACTCCACGCTTACTGAATATCTGGACATTATCGCGGTGGCGGTAGTTGTAGCTTTCGGCATCCGCGGCATATTCTTTCAGCCGTTCAAGATTCCGACCAGTTCCATGCAGCCTACGCTGTACGGCATTCATTATATTTCCAGCAATGATACGATTTCTAAATTTCCCGCCCCGCTCCGCTATCCGCTGTTTTCCGCCGGAAAAACCGATCCCCAGGGGAATCTGCTCAACAAGGGCTGGTACTCGCAGGGCGATCATCTGTTTGTGGACCGTTATTCTCATCATATCACCGGGCTGGACCGCGGCGATATTGTGGTATTCAATACCGAAGGGATTGTAGACCCGGTGCGCAGAAACAAGCTTGCGGATAAAGGTTATTATTACATCAAGCGACTGGTCGGTCTGCCGGGAGATTCACTGAAAATTGTCGATAAAAAACTTTATGTTAAACCTACCGGAGAGAACGAGTTCCGCCCGGTTACCGATTTTTCCCCTAAATTTGATAAGCTGTACAGCGGAAAAGGCGGTTATCAGGGGCATCGCAGCGAAGATCCGTTCCTGGCCGGTGACTCCGTCTATCAGGTGCCGCCGGACAGCTATTTCATGATGGGCGACAATACCATGTTCAGTTATGACAGCCGTTTCTGGGGCCCGGTGCCCCGCAGAAATATTGTCGGCCGTGCCAGCGTGATCTTCTGGCCGTTCTCCAGGCGCTGGGGTGCAGTTGACCGCCAGCCGCCGCTGGATGTTCCTACTGGAGTTCCCGATCTGGATTCCGGCAGGTTCAGTTCGATGACCCTGCAGTAATCTATTATCTATTTGGCAAATGCGGAACGCAAATCGTTCAGCAAGGCCTTCGCAGATTCAACATCCGGAGCTTCGGCCTGCAAGATGATATTGCGCTTTTGCGGCACTATGCCGTTCAGCAGATCCTGGCAGGCTTTCGATTCGCGTCCTCCGACCGGTATCCATGGAACTTTATTGGCGGAAATCTCGTTGCAGACGTCCAGCGGGTCAGCCTCATAAGGCACAACGACATCATAGCCGCTGACGTTGTCCAGCATGAAGAAGGTTTGTACCATTTCACGGCTGTTGCCGCAGTAATGCACGCGTCCGCCGCCGACTTCGTCAAAGAAGTGTTTATCGTGCTTCATGACATGGTCCGCATAAAATTCAGGCGGCAGCAGCTGCATAGTACAGTTACTGATTCTGGCGGTCCCGGCCCACATGCCGCCCCAGTCGTAAAAATATTTGGTGTCGCTGCTGATTTTGCTTTTTAGCAATCTGGTGATTTTGATCATAAACTCGGTAACATTGGCCAGCAGCACGCCCAGGGCCTCCGGGTTGTCATAGAAGTCCAGAAAGATATCATTGCCGCGAACTAGATGCGCGGTATTGAAGGTGCTCTGGATATCCGGATGCTGCAGCTCAATGCCTTCAGGAATAACCTCAAGCCACATATCGGTCCATTCGTGCAGTTTGCCATACCAGCCGGCATTAGTGTCCGGCACCTGCAGATCATAGGCATCCTCAATGCGTTTAAGCACATGGCTGGCGGCTGCCGGCGGCGAGTTCGGCGGAACATAGATATCACATCCGTAAGCCGCTGCAGGCTGCGCGGTTCCGAACTGGACTCTCACGCTCGGCACCCGGTCATCGCCTATTGCAAAATGCGGTCGCAGCGCGTCAAGTTCAGCACGCAGCATCACCATCGGATCAGCAAGGCAATCTTCAACACATGGCCGCTCAACCGGCGTATTAACAATTATTGCAGGCTGACAATCATCCGGGGTTTCATAAAGTTTAATATAGCGGGCGCGCAGAGCTTTGATGTGGCGAAGTAATGCGTCATCCACCTTCAGATATTCTTTCATCGCTTCCATTGTAAAATTATCCTTTTAATGTATTTTGTAATATATGCTTTAATATGCATAAATAAATTATATATGTAAAACCAGCTTATTTAAATGTATTAAAAGATTATTTTTTGTAATATCTGATTATTATGACAACATTTTTCGACATAAAGTTTTTACATTGGGATCATCGCCCGGAGTGCAATGCCTGGATCAGCAAAAGTTTTGACTACTATGTGCTGGATTTTGCCGAAAGCGGAACACTGCAGTTTAGAGTGGATGATTCTTCAGCGGTAATGCTGGCCGGTCCGGTGGCGTGGCTGACCTTTCCAGGTCATTATTTTCAATTTGGCAAGTTGAATAATAATGATGGTAACTGGAACCATCGTTACGTTGCTTTCCATGGCCCGTTCGCCGATGAATTAGTCAAGCGCGGTATTTTCAATCCGGCCTCTCCGGTTATCCCGATTAATAATCCGGTACGCTTCAAAATAGCGTTTGACGAACTGCTCAATTATCTGAGTAACCCGGTATGGGGGATGGACAGGGCGGCAAATATGCTTGAAGGGCTGCTGCTGCAGCTGCATGAACAGAAACAGCAGTCGCAATTTGAGGCAATGGATAGCAGGATTAAGAAATTGGTCGAAAAAGTCCGTCAGTTTCCGGCGGGAAACTGGGATTTTATGCAGGAGGCCAAAAAACTGTCATTGTCTTATTCGCATTTCCGCAAATTATTTCATGACGGCATGAACCAATCGCCAACGCTGTTTTTAATCGGGGCCAGGATGGAACTTGCCGCCAGGCTGCTGAAAGAACCTCAATTAACGCTGACCGAAATAGCGGAACGCTGCGGTTATGATGACATTTATTACTTTAACAAATCATTTAAACAATATCATTCGATCAGTCCCGGCAGATACCGCAAACAAGTATTAATTTTCAGCCGGTAATATACTCTGCACGGCTGAAAATTTAA
>CAIMFA010000031.1 GCA_903840185.1 uncultured Lentisphaeria bacterium
CCATCTGGCGCTTGGCAACAAACAGCTTCCTGAATCGGTGGAAATCGCAGGGAAAACATGGAAGAAAGTAAAGGTGTTCAAGCACGACTTTTTTGCCGCTACCGGTATGTACGAGAGCGCTGCCGGTGAAATATCAGTTCTCAAGATCTTCCGTCCGCGCTCTTTCCTCCTGCTGCCGTACGGTTTGCTTTCAATTCTGGAGCGGCGGCATGAAGAGAAGGTTTATATGAGATTGCAGGATACCGGGCATGTTCCGAAATGGATCGGGCTGTATGGCAAAACCGGGATTATGCATGAATATGTGCCCGGCGGCCATCTCAATAAAGGCACTAAAGTGCGCGATGACTTCTTTCCTGAACTTGAGAAACTGCTGAAAACCATGCACCAGCGCGGCATGGCTTATCTGGATACCAACAAGCCGGATAATATTATCGTCGGCGATGACGGCAAATGCTATCTTATAGATTTTCAAATAACCTGGGTGCAGCCTCCGTTTCCGCTGAATCTCCTCACCTGGCCGTTTTTCGCCATCTTCAAAGATTCTGACTTGTATCATCTGCGGAAGCATTGGCGCAGAATCGTGCCGGGCAGCATAAGTGATGAGGAATTCAGAAGATTAAGGCCATGGTACATAAAGATTCACCGCCGCATTGCTGATCCGATCCGGGTAGTAAGACGGGCATATTTGCGGAAAATTGAAGAAGGCGCGGCAAGTAAGCCGGAAGGTTCCGCAAAGCATTAACGGACTGTTACGAAATAATTCGTTTATTGCATCATTCTCCTGAATGCTTTCCGTGCCGCTTGTGCATTGCATTTTCCGGTAACTCGCAAGCAAGCAGAAAAGCAAATCAGGAGTGGTGAGCTAATTGCAAAACTCAACTTTTGCAGGAATCTACAATCTAGAATTCAGAATGAAATTCGAACTAAAATCCGGATTTATTCTTACTTCTTACTTCTTACTTCTTATGTAATTACCTATGGTGATATTTATTTTGCGTAAAAGGCTTCCACTTTCATGAATGCCTTTACGAGCATGTCGATTTCTTTTTCGCCGTAACTTTCAAAAAGGAAGAGAATGAAATGCTCTTTGATTGCCTGATCGCAGTTGGGCGTAGGATATTCCCTGCCTGCGTCGCCTTTATAGAGCGGATTGTTCCACGGATGGCACTGGGTGCGGTTTTTGAACCAGTCCATTCTGGCCGGCAATGCGCCAGTGTAGTTGGGAATTACGCTTACTCCTTCAGCCAGCAATGCCGCGCAAAACTCATTTTTTGTGCAATTCATTGCCTCTGAATTGAATTTCAGTCTCCACCACCAGTAGCAATGATCAAAACCATCTTTCAATTTCGGAATTGAGATGGACTTCAGTGAATCAAAACCACTGGATTTAAGAGCTGCAATCACCTTTTTGCGCCGCGCGACAATATCCGGCAGCTTTTTCAATTGAACACGTCCGACAGCCGCGTGGAATTCATCCATATTGCAGCTGATGGCCGGGATGCAGTTGGTCGAGCCGGTTGGCAGGTTGAACGGCTTGCCGCGGTCGGCAGCGCGGCGTTCGTTCCAGTAGTCATCTTCATTGTTGCAAATTACCGCACCGCCCTGTCCGCCGGTGCACATGTGTTTGCCGAACATCAGGGAGAACGCGCCGTAACGGCCGAATGTCCCGACATTTTTGCCGTTGATCCTGGCCATATGCGACTGTGCACAGTCTTCTACTACAGGAAGATTGTATTTCTCCGCTACTTTCATAATTTCCGGCATGTCGGCAGGCTCGCCGCCGATATGAGCGACTACGATTGCGCTGGTGCGTTCAGTGATGCATGTTTCAATTTCTTGCGCGCCGGTGTTGAATGACCCCGGAGCGGTATCCGCCGGTACCGGAATGCAGTTATTGATCACAACCGGCATCATGCCGCCCGGATCGGTTACGCAGCCGACTACCACTTCTGAAAAGGGCGGCAGATTCAGCGCTTTTAACGCCACATATACTGAGTTGGTTCCGCCATTGGTGCCGTCTGCATATTTTGCGCCCATGAATTCGGCGAATTCCTTGCAGAAGGCTTCCTCTTCCGGGCCGTTGTAGCCGGGGGCATTGCCGGTTTTTATTGCTTCGTCGAAAAGTGCGTTGACCGCGGCCTTTTCCTCTTTGCCGAAATGAAACCGGCCTGGTAATGCCGACACTGCTTTTTCTCCGCCGTTAATCGCTAAAATTTCGCTCATTTTCTTATTCCTTGATTAATCGTTCCGCGTTAGCGTGATAAATTTTGTTTAGTGCTTCTGGTGTCAAGCCCAGACTGTTGATAAATTCCTGATGGATATTATCAAAATAGTCACGGGCATAAAGGATGCGGTCCTGGAATTCGTTTAAGAATTTTTTCGCAAATTCCGGATCCCGCCGTAGAGCCATGCAGCCGGAGCCTGCCGATATGTCGCAGTACAGATTAGGATATTTACGCAGCAGCTCTGAAATTCTTCCGCCTTCGATAACTTTTGCTCCCGGTGGCGGATAATTGGTCTGTTTCCATAATTCATCATTGGAGATGTGGATCCAGAATCCAGGTGCATGTCCCAGAAAAATCGTTTCCGGGCAGGCGCTGAGTACGCGTTCGAGGGTGTCAATGGTACCCCCCCACCATTCATCCCATGGCTCGGTACATTTTTTTTGAAACGTGTATTGCAGATGGAATGTTACCGGCATTTTCAATTCTCCGGCCAGATGGAACATCCGCATTGCGTCCGGACTGTCATACATCATCCTGCATTTTAGTTCACCGCAGACTTTTACTCCGTAAATCTCATGCGCGGCCTTCAACCTGGCGCAGGCGTCAGGCTGGCGCGGATCAGGACAGTATCCGAGAACAAAACGATCCGGGGCGCGTTCCTTGTAGGAAACACATCTGCCGAAAGGGATAGGTCCGGTAGCAGAACCAAGCAGCGGCGCGGGAACAACATGCTTGTAACTTACATTGTATTCGTGTTCAGGGCATTCCCAGTTCAACAGCCAGGTTTTTTCGATTCCATATCGATCCATATTGGCAAGAAATTTGTTTAAATCATGACCATGCCAGTCAGGATGGTTATGTGCATCAATTATTTTCATCTGAAAATCCTCAATTTGATTAAAAAATGCCATTGGCATAATTATACCATTTGTCGGATAATTTGTCAAGAGTTTTTCCAAAATGATTTGAATTTTCAATCTTTCGTGGTTAATTTGAGTGATTATGCATGAAAATACGAAAAGATCATTAAAGATTATAAAAGAGCGCATCGAAACCGGTTACTGGCCGGAGAACAGCTTTTTGCCGGCTGAGCGGAAGTTGTGTCAGGAGCTGGGAATCGGGCGGGGCGCTCTTCTGGCGATTTTTCAGGAATTGACTTCAATAGGCTATATCCGCCTTGAACGGGGCCGCGGAGTTCGCGTCTCTCCTGTGGTAAAGCATGGTTTTCGCCGGATTCTGGTAATTGAGAATTCAAATTTTGCGTTAAGCCACTCCTCCGAACATTTGCGGATTCTCGACGGCATCTCCTCCATGGCTGAATCAATCGGAGTCGAAATGGCGCTTTCTTTTGCTGACAAAAATTCGTCCACCGAATCATTGATTGAGCGCTATGCCCGCGGCGAATATCAGGGCATCATCATCGTCGAAAACTTTACGATAGTGAATCTGGATTTGCTCCTGCGGTATGGAATCCCCGTCGTTGTGGCAAACCTGGAGGCCGACGAAAAGATACCTTGCTCACAAGTTGATTTTCGCGAGATCGGCCGTATCGCAGGACGTGAACTTTTTGCCAATGGCCACCGCCGCATTGGAATGATCAGCGGGCCTGCCGGCAGTTTTATTTTCAAAGAAATGCTTGCCGGGCTTAAAGGTGCTCTGGCGGAGGATGATATTGCAGTTAAGCCGGAGAATGTAATTTTTCTGGAAAGCGCGGATTTCAATGAAGAACTGACGCAATGGCTGAGTTCTTCTGCTCGTCCGGATGCGTTTTTTGTCGCCCGTGACTGGCGCGCTGGCAGGCTTTACGAGGTCTGCGCTAAGCTTAATTTGCGGATACCTGATGATATATCGGTTATATCGTATGATGATTTATCGTGGCCGTCAGCAGCCTGCATCGGGTTGACTACGGTCAGCGAGCCGACTGCCGGGCTGGGCGGTCAGGCGGTACTGATGCTCCGGGAATGGGTGGAAACCGGTAAACAGCCGGACAGCATCAAAGTGCATGGGCAATTAATGCGGCGGAATAGTATCAGGAATCTAATAAACATCCAGAATTCATGAATTTTTTGCCTGGAAGTTACTGATTCTTAATTTCAGTTTCTCTGGATTATACTCTGCACGGCTGAAAATTTAAGTATAGACGAACTTGATTACGGAAGAATTTAATCAACTGCCGTTGCAAATGCCATTTATCATGTTTATCACTTCATGATTTACGCGCTCCTCAATTGATCTGCTGTGCCCTGCCTGTTACAACCGTAAAACAATGGAATGGCATGGCTCAGATGATTACGCTTTCACTGACCGGCGATGTGATGACTGCCTGGGTGCGCGTGCTGAGTAATAACTTTCTTTTTGTTCCGCATATTTCTTGTAAATTTAAAACAGTAGATATATAATGAATGTATAAGAGGATGTTAAATACGGAAAAGACGATCATAAGATAACGCGGGAAATCACGCGAAATGAGGCCGTCGGCAAAGTCATGAAGGCAGGAGGAACGAACTACCGCGTAGCTATTCCGGTTGAAGCAGACACGGGAAATGTACCTTCTATTATTGTTTTACGGACGAACGATGCATAATATCCAGCACGCTTTACCTCGTTCACGACCTTAGCTGAGAAAGGGGAATTTGAACCATGAAAAGCAAAATTGGTTTATCGAACTTAGGCGTGGTCGTCTCGGTGCGCGGCAGTGTTGTGGATATACGTTTTGAAGGGCGTCTGCCGTCGATTTATTCGGTGCTGCGTGCCGGAAGTGAAAGGCAGATCGTTATCGAAGTTCTTGCTCAGCGCGATGCGCATCACGTGCGCGGGATTGCGTTGACACCCACGCAGGGCCTCGCCCGCGGAATGATGGTGGAGGATACGGGCGGACCGTTGATGGCTCCGGTCGGAAAAGGAATTCTCTCTCGGATGTTCAACGTGTTTGGCAATCCCATTGACCGGCTGGATGCCCCGGCCGATGTCCAGTGGCGTTCTGTCCATCAGGCGCCGCCGCCGCTGGCGCGGCGTTCCACCAAGTCTGAAATCTTTGAAACGGGCATCAAAGTCATTGACGTGCTCGTGCCGCTCGAACGCGGCGGCAAAGCGGGTCTGTTTGGCGGCGCCGGCGTGGGCAAGACGGTACTGCTTACAGAGATGATTCACAACATGATCGGTCATCAGGAGGGGGTGAGCATCTTTTGCGGTATCGGCGAACGTTGTCGCGAAGGCGAGGAACTCTACCGCGATATGAAGAACGCCGGAGTGTTGCCGGACATGGTGATGGTTTTCGGTCAGATGAACGAGCCGCCCGGCAGCAGGTTCCGTGTCGGTCACGCCGCGCTGACAATGGCCGAGTATTTCCGTGACGACGAACACCGTGATGTGCTGCTGCTTATTGATAATATCTTCCGTTTCATCCAGGCCGGCATGGAAGTGTCCGGTTTGATGGGGCAAATGCCGTCACGTCTGGGATATCAGCCGACGATGGGCACCGAGCTGTCAGCGCTGGAGGAGCGCATTGCCAACACCGATACCGGCGCGATTACCTCAATCCAGGCCGTATATGTACCGGCGGATGACTTCACCGATCCGGCGGCGGTGCATACGTTCTCGCATCTCTCAGCATCGATTGTACTCTCCCGCAAGCGGGCGGGCGAAGGGCTTTTCCCGGCCATTGATCCGCTGCAATCCAGTTCCAAAATGTCCACGCCCGGCATCGTCGGCGAACGGCATTACAGGCTGGCGCAGGAAATCCGGCGGACGCTTGCACAATACACGGAATTGAAAGACATCATTGCCATGCTCGGTCTTGAGCAGCTTTCGCCGGAAGACCGCAACGTGGTCGCCCGCGCCCGCCGGCTGGAGCGGTTTCTCACCCAGCCTTTTTTCACGACCGGACAGTTCACCGGCCTGCCGGGCAAGCTGGTCAGCCTTAAGGATGCACTGGACGGCTGCGAGCGGATTTTGCACGATGAATTCAAAGATTATCCGGAAAAATCGCTTTACATGATCGGTGGAATTGATGAAGCGAAGAAAAAGAACCAGCCGGACAAAACAGCAGTAAAAACCGGATCCGTGGTCAAATCCGCGGTAGCGGACGCCGAACCAGGGTTAAAAGTTGAAGTATGATTCCAGGCTAACAAAAAAAGGAACATGTATGCTGCCGACACTTATGAATCTCAAGATTCTCCTGCCGTTTCAGGTATTTGCCGAGGAAACCGGCGTGTCGCGCATTGTTGCGGAAACGCGCGAGGGTTCATTCGGACTTCTGCCGGGCAGACTCGATTGCGTGGCGGCGCTTATTCCTGGAATTTTAAGTTATGAGGCTGAATCTGGAGAGGAATTTTTTGTGGCCGTGAATGAAGGAATACTGGTCAAAACCGGCCAGGACGTGCTTGTTTCCGTGCGCCGTGCGATAGGCGGAACGGATCTTGATCAATTACGCGAGGCGGTGGAGCAGGAGTTTCTGACTCTGGACGGGCATGAGCAGAGTGTCCTCGCGGCAATGGCTAAAATAGAGAGCGGTTTCATCCACCGCATGGCGGAGTTCCAATTATGAGTGAAAAAGCGGAAAGCGGGAGTTCGAAAGAGCAGGCTGCATTCAGCCGGGAGGTTGGTGCGAAGGCGGCACGGAAGCTCAGGGCGCGGCGTAATTCTGCGCCCGGCGTCTGGTTCGGCCTGGGCATGATGGGGATTGTCGGCTGGTCGGTGGCGGTTCCGGTGCTGCTTGGCGTGGCTTTCGGTATCTGGCTGGACAAGCGGCATACAGGACCCCATTCCTGGACGTTGATGATGCTGGTCATCGGCCTGGTCATCGGCTGCTGGCTTGCATGGCACTGGGTGAGCAGAGAAGACCGTAAAATCCGGGAGGACAAGGGAGACAAGGAAACTCAGGCGGATAAGGAGGATAAGAATGAATGAAAATTTAAGTCTGGCGCTGGCCCTGGTTGCTGGGATTATGCTTGGCGCCATTTTTTTCGGCGGACTTTGGTGGACGATTCGCAAGGGTGCTACGTCCAAACGGCCGGAGCTTTGGTTCCTGGTCAGTTTTTTGCTGCGAATGAGCATTGCCATGGCTGGTTTTTATTTTATCGGGCGCGAACACTGGGAGCGTCTGCTGGCGTGTCTCCTCGGATTTATCATTGCCCGCCTGGTCGTAACGAGGCTGACTCGCGCGTCTGGAGAAAAACAAAACCGTTCTGAAAAGGAGGCCGGACATGCATCTTAGTCCTGATCAGATGATTTTCTGGCAGTACGGATTTTTCAAACTCAATGGCACAATCGTGTTCACATGGGGACTGATGCTCGTGCTGGCAGTCGGTTCAAAACTCATTACGCGCAACCTGTCTACAGGTATGAAGCGTTCCCGCTGGCAGAACCTTCTGGAAATAATCGTCTCCGGGATGGAGAAACAAATTGAGGAAATAGGCCTTTACCGTCCGGAAAAATATATCGGCTTTCTGGGAACGCTCTTCCTGTTTGTCGCGCTGGGCAGCCTCTGCACCATAATTCCATACTACGAGCCGCCAACCGGTTCGCTTTCAACCACGGCGGCGCTGGCGCTGTGCGTGTTTGTGGCGGTGCCGTTCTTCGGCATACAGGAGCAGGGGTTCGTCAACTACCTTAAGTCCTATGTCAGTCCGACATTCATCATGCTGCCGTTTCACATCATCAGCGAGCTGTCGCGAACTCTGGCTCTGGCTGTCCGTCTTTTCGGCAACATGATGAGCGGGGTGATGATTATCGCCATTCTACTGATTATCACGCCGCTCATTTTTCCGATCGCCATGACGGTGCTGGGGTTGCTCACCGGAATGGTGCAGGCTTATATTTTCAGCATTCTGGCGGCGGTTTACATCGCGGCCGGAACGCGAGTCCATAATCTTGCAACAGAAGCCGAAGAAAAACATTGAACCATAACTATGAAAACACAAGGAGGATACTATGGATAACATGACGATCATTGCGGTGGCATCAATTGTCACCGCCGGCATGACTACCGGTTTCGGCACGATGGGACCTGCACTGGCGGAAGGGAAGGCGGTGGCGACCGCGCTGACTTCGCTGGCCCAGCAACCGGATGCTTCCGCAACTATCACCAGGACACTCTTTGTCGGTCTGGCGATGATCGAGTCCACGGCCATTTACTGTTTCGTGATCTCGATGATCCTGATTTTCGCCAATCCGTTCTGGAATCACGTCATCACCCAAACGGCAGGGAAGTAAACTTATGCTGATTGACTGGTTTACATTTTGTGCACAATTGATTAACTTCCTCATTCTGGTATGGTTGCTGAAACGCTTTCTTTACAAGCCAATTCTCAATGCCATCGATGCACGGGAAAAGCGGATAGCCGTGGAATTGGCGGACGCCGATGCGAAAAAATCCGAAGCCCAAAAGGAGCGCGACGAGTTCCAGCAGAAGAACGAGGAGTTCGAGCAGCAGCGCGCCGCGCTCATGGACAGAACCGCTGACGAGGTGAAAACCGAACGTCAGCGGCTGCTGGAAGAAGCACACAATGCCGCTTCATCCCTGAGCGTAAAGCTGCGGGAAACACTGGAAAACGACGCCCGCAACCTTAACCAGGCCGTTGGACGCCGTGCTCGGCAGGAAGTATTTGCCATTGCGCGAAAAACGCTGGCTGATCTAGCCTCGACAAATCTGGAAGAATGTCTTGTGGGGGTATTCACCCGCCGTTTGCGCGCGATGGACGGCGAAGCAAAGCAAGTCTTTGCACAGGCCATTAAGACAGCGCCTGACCCTGTGCTTGTACGCAGTGCGTTTGACCTGTCTGCGGAGCAACACACGGTGATTCAAAATGCGCTCAATGAAACATTTTCGGCAGACATTCCACTCAAGTTCGAAACAGTACCGGATCTGATCAGCGGGATTGAACTCTCATCGAATGGTCAAAAGGTGGCCTGGAGTATTGCGAATTACCTGGATTTGCTGGAAACTGGAGTCGGAGAACTTCTGAAAAAGCAGGGTAGTCCGGATGCTAAAGCCAAGCCTGAACCACATAAACCTGAGCTGGAAACAACAAACCGATGAACACCGGGATTGAAAACTTGCAGAGTGTCTTAGACCGCGCATTCGCTGAAATAAGCAGCGGACGGGAAAATTTCATGCCGCAACTTGTGCTGCATGAGGTGGGTACGATCATGAACGTTTCCACTGGCATCGCCAGAGTCTCCGGACTACCCGGCGTCGGATTTGAGGAACTTCTCAAGTTTTCCGGCGGTGTATCCGGCATTGCTTTTAATGTGGACGAAGATGAAATTGGCGTCGTGCTGCTCGGAGAACACTCTCATCTGCGAGCGGGCGAAGAAGTCGAACGCACAGGCCGGGTCATGGACGTGGCTGTTGGCGACGGATTGCTCGGACGCGTAATTGACCCGCTGGGCCGGCCGCTTGATGGCGGCGGGCAGGTTATCACCAGTGACCGCCTGCCGGTTGAGCGTCCAGCCGCATCCATCATGGACCGTGCTCCGGTCACGGTGCCGCTTCAAACCGGAATCGTGGTCATCGACGCGCTAATTCCAATCGGTCGCGGTCAGCGCGAATTGATTCTTGGTGACCGTCAAACTGGTAAGACTGCTATTGCAATCGACACAATACTCAACCAGCGCGGACAGAATGTTGTGTGTGTGTACTGCGCTATCGGACAGCGTGCTTCCTCGGTGGCGAAGACTGTCGCCAACCTTCGTGAAAAAGGCGCAATGGATTACTCTGTCGTGGTCGTGGCCGAAGGCAACGACCCGCCCGGCCTTGCCTATATAGCGCCTTACGCCGCAACCAGCATCGCCGAGTATTTTATGGAGCAGGGGCGCGATGTGCTGATAGTTTATGACGATCTGACTCACCACGCCCGCGCTTACCGCGAGCTTTCCCTTCTGCTTCGCCGCCCGCCCGGACGTGAAGCTTTTCCCGGCGATATTTTCTACATCCATTCGCGGATGCTGGAACGCGCCACTCATCTGTGCAGAGAACTGGGCGGCGGATCCCTCACGGCGCTGCCGATCGTCGAGACAGAGGCACAGAATATTTCCGCCTATATTCCGACCAATCTGATTTCGATTACGGACGGTCAGATCTACCTTTCGCCGTTGTTGTTTGAATTGGGAGTGCTGCCTGCGGTTGATATCGGCAAATCTGTTTCACGTGTCGGCGGAAAGGCGCAGCGGACGGCCTACCGCCGTGCGGTGGGCGACCTGAAACTTGCCTATGCACAGTTTGAAGAGCTGGAGACGTTTACCAGATTCGGCGCACATCTGGATGAAACCACACGCAGAATCATCGAGCACGGATGGAGAATCCGCGCCTGTCTCAAACAATCAGATATGGCTCCGGTATCCGTCCCGGCGCAAATCGCCATCCTGCTGGCTTTGGCTGAGGAACTCTTCGACCAGGTACCGGTTGACCGGATGTCCGGTGCCGTGCAGACCATGCGTGAGGCGGCGGCGAAACTCCCGCCGGAAATTTGCGCAAGATTTGAAACCGCGGAAGAATTGAGTGACGATGATCGCAAGGCAATCATCGAATTTATCCGTCAGGAACTAGTACCATTTCAGCCACAGAAGGAAGTTAAATCCGAAAAGACCGGCAGGAAGCATGGCAATGACGCGAATACACGGAGCAATGCATCCGGAGAGAAATCATGAGTGACACCATAGCGAACATGCGCCGGAAGATCAGCAGTGTCGGTGATATTCAATCCGTCGTCCGCACCATGAAAGCCCTGGCGGCGTCGAGTATCGGCCAGTACGAAAATTCGGTGCGCTCACTGGTGGATTACTATCACACTGTGGAACTGGGGCTGGGGGCTTGTTTTCTGAAAAGCCTGCCGGACGCCTTTACTGCGGACCGGAAACAAAAAAATGATGCGGGTGTGATCGGCGCGATTGTGTTCGGTTCCGATCAGGGACTGGTGGGACAGTTTAATGACGTGGTAGCCGATTACGCGGTCAGGACACTCGCCGCTCTGCCGGGCAAACCCCGCATATGGGCTGTCGGTGAGCGTCTACATGCGCGTCTGGCGGATGCAGGCATGCCGCCGGATGAATTCTTCTCCGTTCCGAATTCAGTTCAGGCTATCACCCCTCTAGTCGGGCAGATTCAAATCGCCAGCGAAGCATATCGCGACGGAGACGAGAACGCTCAACTTTATGTCTTTCATAACCGCCCGCAATCCAGAGTGCTTTATGAGCCGGTAAGCCAGCGTCTGCTGCCCCTCGACGCTCTATGGCTGCAAGGTCTGACTAAAATCCGCTGGCCGACTCAAAACTTACCGGAAGTCATGTGCGGCGGCACCACCACTCTGCGTGCACTTATACGTGAATATCTTTTCATCTCGCTATTCCGGGCGTGCGCTGAATCCCTGGCGAGCGAAAATGCGAGCCGTCTGGCGGCGATGCAGCGCGCCGACAAAAACATTGATGAATTGCTGGAGGAGCTAAACAGGAAATTCCATAGTATGCGACAGGACGGCATCGACGAAGAAATGTTTGACGTAATCTCAGGTTTTGAATCGCTGCCGGGCAAATAAGGCGGATCAATCTCTACCGGAATTTACCAGTGAAGAGGCAAATGCGGAAAATTTGAAAGCAGTGCCATTCGCAACAGGGAATTAAATATGCAATTCACTTTCGCCAGGGCTTCAGTGGATTATTTTTTATCAAAGAAATGACGTTTGGCGAATGCATGACCGGAACCGGATTTTAAATATTTTTCAAAAGCCAAGGCTCGTTCAGCACTTTCAAAGGCTGTATATTGGATCAGTTTCCATGGTCGATATCTGGCAGTTGACGGACATTTGCCTGCATTATGATC
>CAIMFA010000032.1 GCA_903840185.1 uncultured Lentisphaeria bacterium
CGACGGTAGTGCGCGGTTTTTCAAAATATACGCGCATAATGAGCAGAATGCGGTCATCCACCTGATCACTGAGTTTTTTCAACTTTTCAGCATATTCAATGGCGGAATCCGGATCGTGAATCGAGCACGGACCGACGATTATCATGTGTTTATTTGATTTATGGTCGAGAATATCGCAGATGGTGTTCCGGGACTCAAGCACTTTCTCCACCGCCTCCGGCGAAATCGGCAGCTTGGACTTGATTTCCCCTGGCGACTGCATGGACGCGTTGCTGAGAATATTGGTATTGTAACTCTTTAACATTATAACTTATCTCTTTTTCTATAAGGATTTATCAATTATTATATACTCTGCGCGACTGAAAATTTAACATAGATTGCGAAGATTTTGAGAATTGGTTCGTATTCTGAGAGGCTGCCGATACCAGAGTATCGAAGGCCTCGAAGAGTGCGAATCCAAACTCGAAAGATCGCAATCCCGCAGGTGCGGGACGATTGTCTTGCGGCCGTATTTTTCCGTTCTTCCTTCATGCGATATTCATATCGCCTGTCAGTCGGATCGAAAAAATCCAATCCACAATCCTGCTCGTCTATGCTTAAATTTTCAGCCGTGCAGAGTATATCATGTTAAAGTTATCTGAAAATACCGTATTTTCAATATGCAAATCCGGCCATAACCGCGAAAATGCAAGGAATTCTGCCGTCAGACGGTTCTATCCAGTCATTTGACGGTTTGCCGCTTACAGGACAACAGCCACTGGTAAAACTCCGGATTATTATAGGTCTCGGTCCAGGAATCGTGTCCGGCCTCGGGATAAACTGTGAATTTAACTTTGCCGCCGATTTTATTCACCGCATCCACCATATCCTGCGACTTCTGCAATAGTACGGTTTTATCTTTTGCTCCATGGAATACCCATATCGGCAAATCTTTCATTTTGGAACTGACCATGCCGGGCTCGCCGCCGCCGCAAACCGGCGCAATTGCCGCAAAGCGTCCGGGATGGGCCGTCGCCCAGAACCAGGTGCCAAAACCACCCATGCTCAAGCCGGTAAGATAGACACGTTCAGGATCGACAGGATATTTCACCTGCAACTCATCGAGCAGTATGTCAAGCACATCCGTATCCCACCATTTATTCAATGCGCATTGCGGCGCCACAATGATAAACGGCAGATTCAATTCTTTGATTTTATTGAACGGGCCGTTTTTCTTTACCAATTCCAGATTATCGCCGCGTTCACCGGCCCCGTGCAGAAACACCAGCAGCGGATATTGCTTGTCCGTTTGAAAGCCTTCCGGCAATATCACCAGATAGCGCACCTTCGCTGAAATCGTGATCTGCTTCTCAAAAAGCTCTGCTTTCTCCTCTGCAAATACTGCAATTACGCCAAAAAGCAGCAGCAGTCCTAATAAATGCTTTGTTATGGTTTTCATGTTTATAATTTCCTATTTTATTTGAATGCTTTTTTCAGCGGCAGAACAAGATCCACCACCCATTTTTTCAGCGGATGGTTTTCCGCTGCCGTATCGTAGTAAAATTCATAACACGGGCGGCAGTCACGTTCAATATTGTTCTGCTTCCGCCAGTCGATAAACTCCGTCCAGACGCCGTGAAAGTCATTATTATACACGCTGCACAGATAAGTGGCGCAAAGTCCGCCCGGCAGCGTCTGAATAACAATGCCGTCTTCCAGCGGCGGATTCATTTCCGGCGTCAGGGTCAGGCAGGCATCCATCCGGCATTGCTCCGGCGGAGTGCTTTCCGGACAGTCCCAGTACGCGCCGATCACCAGACTTTTATCATTAAACTGCTGATTTTTCACCGCCCAGCTCACCAGCCGGCAAAACGCCTGTCCGACATCCGGCCCGTAAGGCCCGACTTTCCTGACGCTGGCCACCCGTAAATCCGGCAGATTAACCTGATCAATTTTCATAATTACACCTTGCTGATGATCTTTTGATATTAATACTTATAGAATACGGAATGTTTAACATTAACTATATTTTCATAAAAAAGCAAGTTACACGCTTATTAAAATTAGTCCTTTTATCAGCCGGAATATTTTACCTTGCTACTCTGTGTTAAGATGGTATCCGGCATGGAGTTTACGGTACTGCCCCGGA
>CAIMFA010000033.1 GCA_903840185.1 uncultured Lentisphaeria bacterium
ACGCGAAGAAAGAAATTAGTCAGCGAATTGCCGCGGGGACTCCCGCAATAATTCGCTGACTGGTTTTATCTCTGTGACCTGCTAACTCTAGGGTTAGTCCCGCGACTGCGGGATGCACTCTGTGGTGAAAACAGGCTGTTCTCTGTTGTTGAACGGTTCTGCACAAGGTATGTCCAAAATGAGCTTGCAAGGTGTCCAAAATGGCTGTTTGGGAGGGGTATGCTCCGTCATAACCGGGATCTGGAAACGGTTGCGACGGAGCGCAACCCTCCAAGGGGCAAAAAAAACATTCTGCACAAGGTTGTCCAGAATGTCCAAAATGATGGTGGCCCGCTGCGCGGGAGTGGAACGCGAGAAAAGTTGAAAGTCAAAGCAATAAAAGAGGGAAGGGGAATGTTCAGAGACACTCTAAAAGCTCGGAGTGGCTGTTTAAAACGAAGAAAATAAGTTCTTTGTGTCTTGGCGTCTTTGTGCGAGACATGGTCCCGCAATGGCGGGATGGTTATGCAGGCATAGATGTCCAAAATGAGGCTAAACGATGTCCAAAATGTTTTTGGGATGGTTGTCCCGCAGGCGTGGGATCGGAACCGGGATCGGAACAAGGTTGTGACAGAGCACAACCCTCCAGGAGGCAATCCCGTTGCTGAATATGGTTATGCTCAACGACACTTCAAAGTGTCGGAGTGTTTATGAAAACTGAAAGACATTATGCTCAACGACACTCCAAAGTGTCGGAGTTGCTGGCGCAGGGGGAAGAACAATGGATAAAGAGCAGGATGCCAAAATGGGGGAAGCCCGCTTCACAGGATTGCCCCGCTTGCGGGTCCCGCGAATGCGGGATAGACAAGTTGAAAGTTAAAGCAGTAAAATGGAATAACAACATGCTCAACGGCTCTCTAAAGACTCCGAATGGTTGTTCAAAATGGTCTGGAAGCGGAAAAAGTTGAAAGCTGGCGGTTTGTCCGGATTGGCTGTCCATGTAGTCCTTGATTGTCCATAAAGTCCGTAGTTTGGCTGTCAAATGTGTCAAAAATGTCCAAAATGATCCAGCAGGCGCGGGATTATTCAGATAAAAAATCTTAACTTGCTAGTCAAAAAAGGGGGAAAAACTCTTGCTTTTTGGATGGAATGCGCTATTGTTGAAAGTTGGAATCATTGAGTGCATGAACAGGCTTTTGCCTGAAATAGTTTGCCTGGATACAGGAGATGGAGCATGAACCCGCCTGTAAGCCCCCCTGTCCGGCAATATCGTTAACGTTATATAAATAATGAAGAATAATATATTATGAGCGCCGAAAATACAGTTCTGTACGATGAGGACAAGATCAAGACGCTGAGTTCGCTGGAGCATATCCGGCTGCGTCCCGGTATGTATATCGGACGGCTTGGCGACGGTTCTCATCCCGACGACGGGATCTATATCCTGATCAAAGAAGTCATTGACAACAGCATTGATGAATACATCATGGGCGCCGGCAAACGTATTGACGTCAAAATTGACGGTCAGCGCATCAACGTCCGCGATTACGGCCGCGGCATTCCGCTGGGCAAGCTGGTGGAGTGCGTTTCCGTAATGAACACCGGCGGCAAGTACAATGACGATGTTTTCCAGTTCTCTGTCGGGCTCAACGGGGTTGGCACCAAGGCGGTAAACGCGCTGTCCAGCGAGTTCACCGTGCGTTCAGTTCGCGACGGCAAATTTCACGAAGCCACATTCAATTCCGGCGTGCTGGCAGGCAATAAAAAAGGGAATTCCGACGAAAAGAACGGCACCCTGGTAAGTTTCATTCCGGATCCGGCGCTGTTTCCCAATTACACTTTTCAGATGGAGTATATCGAAAAACGGCTGTGGATGTATGCATATTTGAACAGCGGTCTTTCGCTCTACCTCAATGACAAACGTTATTATTCCCAGAACGGGCTGAAGGATTTGATTGAGGCTGAGATCGGTGAAGACAAGATGTACGACATCATCGCGCTCAAGGGCAAAATGCTGGAATTCGCGTTCTGCCACACTTCCAGTTATGGGGAAAATTATTTTTCGTTCGTAAACGGCCAGTATACCAATGACGGCGGCACCCATCTTTCGGCGTTCCGCGAAGGCGTATTGAAGGCTGTGAATGAATTTTCCGGCAAAGGCTATCAGCCTTCCGATGTGCGGGACGGCATTGTCGGCGCCATCGCAATCAAGCTGAAAGATCCTATTTTTGAGTCCCAGACCAAAAATAAGCTGGGCAATACCGACATTCGCGGCTGGATTGTAAATGCGGTTAAAGACGCAGTGGTGGACTATCTGCACCGCCACCTGAGCGAAGCGGAAATCCTGCTGGAAAAGATCGCTAACAACGAACAGGTGCGCCGCCAGATTCAGGCGGTTAAAAAGCAGTCCAAGGATAAAGCGAAGAAAATGAGTTTGAAGATCCCCAAGCTCAAAGACTGCAAGCATCACCTGGGCGATTCCTCCGGCAAAGGCGACCAGACGATGATTTTCATCACCGAAGGACAGTCCGCCGCCGGTTCCATGATCAGCAGCCGCGATGTTTACACTCAGGCCATTTTTTCGCTGAAAGGCAAGCCGCTGAACTGTCACAAGCAGAAGCTGGACAGAGTTTACGACAATGAAGAACTTTTTTATATCATGCAGGCGCTGAATATCGAAGAGGACGTGGAAGAACTGCGCTACAATAAAGTAGTCATCGCCACCGACTCCGACGTGGACGGGCTGCATATTCGTAATCTGCTGATCACATTCTTCCTGACTTACTTCGAGCAACTGGTGCTGTCCGGGCATCTGTATATTCTGGAAACCCCGCTGTTCAGGGTGCGGAACAAGACCAAAACTATTTACTGTTACAGCGAACAGGAACGCGACCAGGCAGTAGTGGAATTAAGCCGCGGCGTGGAAATCACCCGGTTCAAAGGGCTGGGGGAAATTTCGCCGGACGAATTCGGCGCTTTTATCGGTAAAGAAATCCGCTTGCTGAGCGTCACTATTGACCATATGCGCAACATTCCGGAGATGCTGGAATTCTTCATGGGGGACAATTCAAAGACCCCGGAACGCCGTGAATTAATCATGAATAAACTCGTTTAACGGATCATAATATAATGGCAGACAACAAAAAAGAGCGAAAACTGAAGAAGCATGTGCCGGAGCCGGATGACCCGTCCCAGAATCTGGAAGAGGTGGCGGCGCTGGAAGCCGAGGCCTTGTCCGAGGGCGAGCAGGAAGCCTCCGTCGAGACTCAGAAAGGCAGCAATAAATTTATCCGTTCCATGATGGAGTCGAACTTCATCGAATACGCTTCTTATGTCATTAAAGACCGCGCCATCCCGGACGTGGACGACGGTCTGAAGCCGGTACAGCGGCGCATTCTGTGGTCATTGCACCGGATGGATGACGGCAAATTCCACAAAGTGGCGAACGTCATCGGCCATACCATGCAGTTTCATCCGCACGGCGACGCCTCCATCGGCGATGCGCTGGTAGTGCTGGCCAATAAAGAATATTTCCTGGAAAAACAGGGGAATTTCGGTAATGTCTACACCGGAGACCCGTCTTCCGCCGCACGTTATATTGAAGCCCGGCTTTCCCATCTGGGACGCGAAGTGCTGTTTAATGAAGATATTACTGAATTCGTGGATTCCTACGACGGACGCAATAAGGAACCGGTAGTGCTGCCGGTCAAAATCCCGTCGCTGCTGATGCTCGGAGCTGAAGGGATCGCTGTGGTGATGAAGACCACGATCATGCCGCACAACTTCTGCGAACTGCTCCAGGCGCAGATCGCCGTGCTTAAAGGCGAAGAGTTCGAGCTTTATCCTGACTTCCAGCAGGGCGGCATGATGGACGTCTCCGAATATGACGAGGGCAACGGCAAAATCACGCTGCGGGCCAAAATCGACTTTGACGGCAGAAAATTGATTATCCGTGAAATCCCGGCGACCACGACCACGGAAAAACTGATCGCCTCCATTGAAAAAGCGGCGGAAAAAAGCAAGATCAAGATCGCCGCGATCAATGATTACACTGCGGAAAACGTGGAAATAGAAATCACCCCGATGCGCGGTTATGACCCGGAAAAAGCCATGCAGGCGCTGTACACCTATACCGACTGCGCGGTGTCTGTTTCCGTGAATATGATGGTTATCTGCGAGAACAAGCCGTTGCAGATGAATGTTCCGGCCGTAATCCGGCGGAATACCGAAAAGCTGCTGGAATATCTCAAGCGCGAGCTGGAAATCGACCTGCGCAAACAGGAGGAACTGTTCCATTCCAAAACCCTTGCCCAGATATTTATTGAGAACCGTATTTACAAACGCATTGAAAAATGCGAGTCCTATGAAGTTGTAGTCGAGGAAGTCCATAAGGGACTGCTGCCATACCGTAAAATGCTCAAGCGCGACGTCTCCGATGATGACGTGGAAAAACTGCTGGCAATCCAGATCCGCCGGATTTCGCTTTTCGACATCCGCAAGAATCAGGAGGAACTGGCCGAGATATTGAAGAACATTGAAGAAATCCACCGCAATCTGAAGCATTTGAATGCTTACGCAATAAAATACATTCAGGCGCTGCTGGATAAATACGGCGCCATGTTCCCGCGCCGCACCAGAATCGAGACTTTCGGCAAGATAGACCGCAAAGCCGCGGCGCTGAACAATATCAAAGTCGGCTGGGACCGCAAGAACTGCTATATAGGCACCAATATCAAGAGCGAAGATAATGTCACCTGTAATGAATTCGATCATCTGCTCTGTGTCGAGCGCAACGGCAATTACAAGGTCATTAATATTCCGGAAAAGATCTTCATTGACCGGCTTTACGATTTCAGAAAATATGATCCGGCGATAGAATTCGGAGTGATCTATAAAGACACAAAAACCGGTAAATGCTATGGTAAGCGCTGTGTTGTCAATAAGTTCATCACGGACAAACAGTACCGGATATGTCCGTCCGGCTGCCGTCTGGAGCTGATTACGCCGCGACCTGATTCGATTTATGAAATGACGGTGGATTCCAAGAGAAAAGAGAACAGGAAGTCTGAAATAAACCTGAAGGAGATGCCGCTGCGCACCCCGAAAGCCCGGGGGCTGCTGATCAGCTCCAAGCCTTTGTTGAAGCTGAACCATGTCCGTTATCTTGAGGTCGAGGAACTGGCGGCTTTTGTTGTGGAAGCGATTCCGGAAGATGATGAAAACGATTCATCCGAAGTTGAAGCCGTTGAACAGGAAACTGTTGTCGCGGTAACGGCAGAGACATCAGTTGAAACTGTTGAAATAGAAGAATTCGAACTGGAAGAACCGGTTCCTAAAGCGGTAAAAAAGAGTAAAAAGTCTGCTCCGCCGCCGGTATACAAACCGGCAAAGAAAGTTAAAACTGAATCCATTCCAGCCGTGGAGGTTCCCGCGCCTGTCGCGAAGCAGAAACCCCAGGCGGAGCCTGTTGCTCCCGTGATTAAAGTAAAAACATCAGTCAAACCTGCTAAAGTCAGTAAGAATGATGAGATTTCACTCGGATTGGAAATTGAAAGTGTTCCGTCTGAAACCAGTAAAAAAGAGACCGTCACTAAAGCTAAAACTGCTGCAAAGCCGACTAAGAAGTCAGACAGTAAAAAAGACAATGACGATGATGATTTCGGCATCATTCAGCCCGGATTTGACTTTTAATCCCGTAACGTGATTGAGAGGAAATAATGATTGACTTTCAGAAAAGCACGGCTGACTCAATTGATAAAAACAAGCCTTTGATTAAAGCTGTTTCTGACGCTATACATGCCAATCCCGAGCTTGGATTTGAAGAATTCAATGCTTCCGCAGCTCAGATTGATCTGCTCATAAATGCCGGGTTTAATATTAAAAGTCCGGCTGGCTCTCTGACTACCTCATTTAAAGCGGAGTTCGGCAGCGGTTCCCCGGCGTTCTGCCTGTTAAGCGAGTACGATGCGCTGCCGGAACTCGGCCACGCGTGCGGACACAATCTGATAGCGGCGTCAGCCCTTGCGGCCGGACTCGCGGTTAAAGAGGTGATGGAACAGGAAGCAATTCCCGGCAGATTAGTAGTGATGGGAACTCCCGGCGAAGAGACCAAAGGCGGCAAAGTAATCATGCTGGCGGAAAATGCGTTTGAAGGGATAGATGCATGCGCGATGACGCATCCGTTTCATGTTACCGGTCAGGATCCCGGCAATCTGGCAGTATCCCGTTATGATGTTATTTTCAACGGCAAAGCCGCCCACGCCGCTTCTGAACCGGAAGCCGGGATCAATGCGCTTGACGCCATAAACCTCTTATTCTGCGGCATTAATGCCTGGCGGCAACAGCTTCCCGAAACGTCCCGGATTCACGGTATCATTACTGAAGGCGGGATCGCACCGAATATTATTCCCGAGAAAGCCTGCGCTTTTTTCTACATCCGGGCGGTTGACAACGCCATCCGCGATGCGATGGAAGCCAGATTTGAGAATATTGTCAAAGGCGCCGCGTTGATGACCGGATGCGGTTATCAATGTTCAAAAGTTCTTCATTCTTATGATGCTAACATTCCGAACACTCCGCTGAATGGTTTAGTGCTAAAACTGGCGGAGCAGCTGGAGATGGAGCCGCAGGTTGTCAGCAGTAAGATTTCCACTGATTTTGCCAATGTAACTCAGCAGATTCCAGGGGTGAGTTTTTTTTTCAGAGCCGTGAAAGATCCGATTTCATTGCATTCCAGGGAGTTTGAGAAAGCTTCCGGGGATGTTTTTGCCTTTGAACAGGCGATGCAGGCGGCGAGGGTGCTTGCCGTTACAGCCCTGATGTATTTGACCGACGGGAAGCTGCGCGAAGCCGTCAAGGCGGATTTCGCAAAGCGCAAATCCGGACTGAAGAAATGACTTATCACTGCTGATTTAATGCCTCAAGGCGGCGTTCACTGTCAACCTTGATGATTTGTTCAAAGAGCGGTTCAAGTGCGCCTTCCATCAGTGTCGGGAGGTCGAAAACAGATACCCCGTAACGATGGTCGGTAACCCGGTTCTGCGGGAAGTTATATGTTCTAATCCGTTCGCTGCGGTCGCCGGTGCCGACCTGTGCGCGTTTGTCCGCGGCCTGTTTATCGGCTTCCGCCTGCTGCTGGCGCTCAAGCAGTCTGGCGCGCAGGATTCGCATAGCGATTTCTTTATTGCGGTGCTGGGATTTTTCCTGCTGGCTGGCTACGGCAAGCCCGGTCGGCAAGTGGGTGACGCGCACGGCGGAGTCGGTGGTATTGACGCACTGTCCGCCGGGGCCGGATGAACGGTAAACGTCAATCCGCAAGTCTTCCGCCCTGATCTCGATTTCAACTTCTTCAGCTTCAGCCATGACCGCCACGGTAATGGTCGAAGTATGAATGCGCCCGCCGGATTCGGTGGCCGGGATACGCTGGACGCGGTGTACTCCGCTTTCATATTTCATCCTGGCAAAAGCATCTTCTCCGGCCAGTGAAAACGCGACACTTTTAAGTCCGCCAAGTTCGCTGGCTGACATATCGAGGATTTCCATTTTCCAGTTTTTATGTTCGGCATATCTGGAATATGCCCGGAAAAGCTCTCCGGTAAACAGCGAGGCCTCCTCGCCGCCTGCTGCGGGACGGAGTTCAACGATGATATTTCTGGAGTCATTCTGATCCGGTGGAAGCAGCGCAAATCTGACAGTGGATTCAAGCGAGGCGATTTCATTATTCAGGGCATCAATGTCTGACTGGATAAGGGTTTTTAGCTCCTCGTCCTGTTCGGCCTGAATCATCGCGGTATTTTCTTCGAGCTCTTTCAATGCTGCGCACCAGCGGTCGTAACTCTGGAAAAGGCCGCTGAGGCGCCGGTGCTCCCGTGATACTTTCTTCAATTCCAGGTGATTGGCATAAATCGCCGGGTCAGACATTTTGCTCTCCAATTCCTTGAAGCGCAATTTGCTGGATTCAATATAACGGCTGATGTCTTGAGGTGTCATGTATAAATAAAAAACGCCTGTTAACCCGACACTGTATAGTGTGTGTTAACAGGCGTAAATATCAAGTTATTGTTCTGACTTGATACCGTAGCGCTGACGGAATCTTTCGACGCGGCCCGCTGTATCAATGAACTTCTGTTTGCCGGTAAAGAACGGGTGACATTTGGCGCAGATACCAACTTTGATATCGTTACGGGTTGATTTGGTTTCCCAAACTTCGCCGCAGGCGCAGATGATCTTCGTGCTTCCGTATTTCGGATGAATATCTTTCTTCATTTTTTTGATAAACCTTGTTTTAAAGTTATATTTAAAGTTATTAAATTAAGCAATAGTAATAATGTTTAATTAACCAAAAGTCTAAAAATATATACCGGAAGCGTAAATATGCAAGAACTTTTTGGTTTAGTTTTTAAAAAAATACTGATTTTTGAATAAACTGTTTTCTTAGAGCAAAAAGGGGGTAGATGCATAATGAGCAACGACAGACCGCTGTGGGCGCCATGGAGAATCGAATTTATTACCGGCGAAAAGGAAAAACGCTGCTTCCTGTGCGGCAAAGAAACGGTTAATCCGGCCTGGCCTGAAGAGAACCTGGTGATATTTCGAGGAAAGACTTCATTCGTTATCCTGAACCGCTATCCATACAATTCCGGACATCTGATGATTGCGCCATATTCTCATACCGGGGATATTTCCGCATTGACAACTGAAGAACGCTATGAAATTATGGATTTGTGCGTAAAGGCAAAAGAAGTGCTTCAGAAAACCATATTCCCTGATGCGTTTAATGTAGGATTCAATCTTGGCACGGCTGCCGGGGCGGGTATTGCCGATCATCTGCATATGCATATTGTGCCGCGATGGAGCGGTGATACCAATTTCATGCCGGTAATCAGCGACACCAGATGCGTGCCTCAAGCGCTTGAGGCAACAGCCGAAGTCATCCAGGCAAACTGGAACTAATGCGCTATTATTATCCCTGCTTTTTGGGAAGGATATCGACAAGAGCCTGCATTTCTTTTTCCATGACGGCAAGCATTGCTTCGGCTTCGGCTGGTTCCTGACGTTTCCCGGCCTGTTCCAGTTTCAAAGCAACAGCATTAATCCGTTCAAGACAAAGCGTGGCGGCTTCCCCCTTCACCAGATGGGCGGTGGATATCCATACGGCATAATCTTTAGCCGCAATTGCAGTTTTGAGGGTTTTCAGTTTATCCGGTATGCCGTCAGCGAAATATTGCAGCATCTCGTCCAGCAGTTCCGCATTGTCGCAAAAATTTTCCAGTGCAGTTGCTTTTGCCAGGACCACCAGATTTTCAGGAATATATTCTTCGCTCATTTCTAATCCTCCATAATGATTTATTCGAGCAAGTGTGAAAGCTTATTTTTAAATACCGAACTTAAATTTTCAGTTGACACAGGTTTGGCGATGATTTCATCCATACCTGCTTCATAGCACTTACGCAACTCCTCCGGCATAATGCCAGCAGTCAAAGCAATGATTGGAGTATGGATTGGCGGATGGCGCTGCTTTTCCAATTCGCGAATTCTGGCTGTTGTCTCCAGGCCGTCCATTCCGGGCATATTGACATCCATAAAGATCAAGTCCATACTGCTGGAGGCAAATTGCTCAAGGGCTTGTTTACCGTCAACAGCAGCCTTGACAGAGCATCCGCACTTTTGCAGCAGACTTTCCATAATCTTGCGGTTCACTATGCTGTCATCAGCAATTAAAACCTCTGGAGTTGTCTTCCATTTTAAACTATTTGCCATTATCTTTTAGCGCCTTTTAAAGCATTACTGCCCGGAAGGAGATTCCTTCTCTTTACTTATTGGAACAGCCGCAAAATCAGAAGAGCCGCAGAACGGGCACTTGTATGACTCTTCCGAGGCTTTGCTGTATTCTTCCGGAGTCATTTTCTCAATATTCTTGATTTCCGGAAGCGCGAATACTTTACTGCATTTATGACACTTCATCGCCGGAGCCACCGGACTGGCACAGCGTGTGCATTTGGCCTGGCTAATATCTTTAATCCGGCGTTCTTCGACAAAATTACATTTTTTGCAGATGACTGCCGTTTCCGGTCCTTGAAGCACTGCCTGCGGCACTTCTTTACTTGTAAAGATATTATATCCCACGACCCCGGCGGCGACAGAGACTACCAGCAGCAGTACCGAAAGGGCAATTATTTTGAACTGCATTTGAGTTAATGACTTCAGAGAATCAAGCAGATTCCCGACCTCAATCATTTGCATCGCATTTTTCTTTGAAGGCCGGCTGATCACTGTTTTTGCAAAAATATCATCCAGTACCACCATTCTGGCGCGGAGAAGATCAGGATCTCTTTCCATCAAATCATTATCAGATTTATGCGCGGGCAGAACAGCAAGGTCGTCTTCCACCATTCTTGTGCTGCCTTTCTTCT
>CAIMFA010000034.1 GCA_903840185.1 uncultured Lentisphaeria bacterium
CCGCGACTGCGGGAAGGACGCAGAGCACACGGAGGGAATACAAATAAACTTCACTATGAAGAACATGAAGGTAATGAAGGAAAACCCTAAAGCGCCGGTCGCCTGACCGGCTTTATGCATTTCGCCTTTGGCGACCAACGCCTCGCCGTTGGATCACGCCCGGCGGGCCGCCGGTGGCAAGTAATTGGGAAACAATTATTTGTTTGCGGTCCCGTGACTGCGGGACGGACAGTTCCGTGTTCCCCCTCGCGACCCTCCTCCCGAACTTTTAATTGGCGTACAAGATGACGAAAGTTCTTCACTGCATTGCTGAACATTTTAGCGTTGAGATTGGATATCGCTGCATGAAGATCCTTATAAAAAAATGAGATGATTACGGAAGTAGTACATAGTGCACAGAGTTAAATCTTTCATCGCGCCTCTGCGTCTTTGTGTTAAACCGTTCCCTGTCTTATCTTTCTCCTGTGATTATCTTTTTGGGATTTTTTTATAATTTTTCTAAGAATTTATCTCCTTTCGGGTCTATTTTAATGAAGAGAATGTTGAAATAATTTTATTGCAGGCAATTTTGATGATGAAAAAGCTGATAAGTTTGTTGTTTTCGCTGTGTATTGCTGTCAGTGTTATTGCTGAACAGCCGGAAAATATTAATATAACAGATTCCGCCGCCACGGCGGAAAAAATGCAGCAGAACGGCAATGTCCGCGATGCTTTTGAACTGTATAAGAAGCTGCTGGCGGAAGCGCCGGAAGGCGTTTCAGGACTTGGTAAATATTATTCCAGCGCGGTGGATTGCCTGATTAAAGCCGGCAAAATCGATACGTTTGACAGTTTTACTGTTGCGGTGTTGCAAAAACACGGCGGTAGTCCGGAAATGCTTCATGCTGTCGCCTCCGCTTTCATGAAAATTACTCATGACGGTTTTTTGATCGGGGGACAGTTTATCCGCGGCTATTCAACC
Organism: uncultured Lentisphaeria bacterium; assembly: GCA_903840185.1. Taxonomy (GTDB): domain Bacteria; phylum Verrucomicrobiota; class Lentisphaeria; order Victivallales; family Victivallaceae; genus CAIPAT01. The sequence goes on from CAIMFA010000034.1 coordinate 962, forward strand.
GGCGGCGGTGAAAGTGTCAGCGCTTTCGAGCAGGACCGGGTACTGGCGCTGCGTCTGCTGCTGAAGGCTGTCAGTGCTCCCGGACTTAAAGCTGCTGAAAAAGGACAGTTCTATGCTGCGCTGTCCCGGGCGCTGATGGACGGGCGCTGCTATAACAATGCCTATAAACTGCAATATTTGACTGATATTTCAGTTATTCCGCCTTATGAAAGAACCTTCGGGCATTTCATGACGGGGCGGATTTTAATTTCCGGCGCACCGGTCGATGCGAAAGGGAATCCGGTTTTTTACAAAATGCCGAAATCTTTCGAACTGGCGGCGAACGACGGCGAACGCTGGCGCCTGGCATTGGCGCTGGCGGGGGATAACGGCTATAAGAATGCCAAACGGGATTTCGCATTATTCCTTTACCGTCAGTTCGGCGTGCAGACTATCGGGAATCTGTTCAACATTGCCGAGACCACATCCACAACTGACAGCCCGTTTGCGGTTCAGCAGCTGCCGGAAAATGAGACGATTGCCAAACTGGCCAGCGGAATTAAACGTTTCAAGCTGCCGGATGAGTTCAATTATATTAAAATGTTCCGGGAACTGGCCGCCACCGGCGGTTCCGGCGCGGCGGAGGCAATGGATATTCTGGCCAGAATCTTTACCGACCGGAAGCAGTATATAAAGGCGGCTGAATTCTGGAAATCAGGAATTGCCGCATTCGGCAGCGGCAGAAACGGTTTCAGGGAAGCTGAACTTGAACAAATTACCGGCAATCTGGGCTGTTTCATGCAGGCTGGAGTATATCCGGCCGGCAAAGAACCGGTTTTGAATTTCAGATACCGGAATGCTCCGGAAGCGAATATGGAAGTTTACCGGGTGGATATTGAAGAGTTCATAAGCGACATCAAAAGTTCTCTTCAGTCCATGCTCGAAGCGGAAAAATCCCGCACCCGCGGGATTTCTCCGGAATCTATCGGCAACTGGCTGCTTGACCGCAACGAGCAGAAATACAGGAAGCAGAAGCTTGCCGCCTGGAAAGAGAAACTTGAGCCGGCCAAAGACAATATGGATGCTTTCGCCAATATTAAAATTCCGTTGAAACAGGCCGGCGTGTATTTAGTCAGGGCGTCACTGCCCAACGGCAATACCTCGCTGCAGATTTTATGGATTACCGACACGGTGATTGCCGAAAGGTCATCCGGCAATTCCAGGCTGTATGTGGTAATGGATGCGAACAACGGCAAGATTATCCCCGGCGCGGAGTTGTCATTTTTCGGATATATCAACGAATTTATCAGCAATCCGGAAGAGCAGAAGCAGCTTGGCCGCAAATTCAAAGTAATTACTCATGAATTCAAGGCCGTTGTCAACGAACGCGGGTTTTATCTGCTTGACACTAATTTGCTTCGGAAGAATTATTCTTATATGGTTGAAGCGAAAACTGCTGACGGCAGGAACGCGGTGCAGGGATTCTCTTATTTTTATAGAAACGGCGAAGCGGTTAAAGAAGACGAAGCTCAGAGAAAAGTCTTCTGCATTACGGACTGTCCGGTCTACCGTCCCGGCCAGAAGATGTTTTTCAAGTATTGGATCAGCAATGCCGGCTACGGCAGCGTGAATGCCCTGGATTACGCCGGGAAATCATGCAAGGTGGTGATGACTTCGCCGCGCGGGCAGAAAGTTTTTGAAAAAAATATGCAGGCTGACCAGTCCGCCGCGCTTGACGGGAGTTTTGCGATTCCGGCCAATGCGGAACTTGGCAGTTATTACATCTATATTGAGCAACTTGGCGGCTATTGTTCATTCCGGGTCGAGGAGTACCGCAAGCCTGAATATGAAGTGCAGCTGGACGGCCCGGAGAAGCCGGTGAAAACCGGCGACAGTTTCAATGTCACCTTGAAAGCGGATTATTATTTTAATGCGCCGGTGGTCAATGCCAAAGTAAAATACAAGGTCATGCGTTATTCGCAGCCGGAAAACTGGGTCCAGCCCGGTCAGTGGAACTGGCTGTACGGCGATAGTGTCAGTGCCGGCCAGGCGCCGTCTGTCAGGACTGCCGTTATGCCGTATCCCAGTGAGCCACCGCCTGAACTGGTCATGGAGAACGAGGCCCGCACCGATGAGAACGGCCGTCTGGCTCTGACGATCGATACTGCGCCGGTTAAAGTCTTTTACGGCAATATTGACTGCCGCTACGAGATATCGGCGGAGGTGGCGGATTTGTCGTTGAATACAGTTATTGCTAAAAAATCTTTTATTACATCGGGAAAGCCTTTTAAAGTCTACTGCTGGCTGGATAAAGGCTATTACCGCACCGATAATTATGCCGTGCTGAACGTCCGTGCGGTAACCGCCGACGGCAAAAATGTTTCAGGAGCCGGTACTTTAAAACTGGTCAAAATTACTACGGATAAAAAAGGCGTTGCAGAGGAGACTGTCGCCAAAGAAGCTAAAATCACCCTGGATGAGAACGGTGGCACGTTGAAATTCAGAGTGGGAGATTCCGGACAGTACCGGATAATATGCGATGTTTCCGATGCCGCCAACAATACCATCCGCGGCAAATGCCTGCTGCGGGTTTTCGGCGAAAAAATTCTTTATGATGATTTCACATTCAATCCAGTGGAAATCATGGTTGAGAAGAATGAATATCATCCGGGTGAGTCGGCTGAATTAATCATCGGGACGGAAAAGAAGGAATCGACCGTGCTGGTTTTTTCGCGGGCGTCCCCGGGCAATGATTCAGCGCTGCCGGAAGTGCTCGAAATTCACGATAAAAATGCAACGACTTCCGTCAGCATACGCAACGCCGACATGCCGAACATCTTTGTCGAGGTCTGGTCTGTCGCCGACGGCAAATTGAACCGGGATGTGAAACAAATTATTGTACCGCCCGAGAAAAAAGTCCTGAAAGTCGCGGTGACGTCCGCCATGAAGCTGTATAAGCCGTCCCAGAAGGCAAAAATTACGCTGAAAGTAACTGATCTGGCCGGGAATCCGGTAAAATCCGCCAACCTGGTCGCCACCGGCTATGACAAGGCTGTCGAGTACATCAGCGGCGGTTCGAATATCGCGGATATAAAAACATTTTTCTGGGGCTGGAAACGGTATTATTACGACAATAATTCCTCAAACCTTGGTTATATCTTCAATAATATGTATGAAAAGAATCAGGTGGCTTTGCGTCCGCTCGGAGTCCTGGGCGACAGCTTCGGCGGCAGGCGGGAAAATGGCAAGCCGGCCGCGGCCGGTTCCAGACTGATGGCGGTTGCGGCCGGCAGCAAGTCAGGCGGACCTCAGGATGCGGTTGAGTCAGACGGCGCGGTTGATTCCAGTGTGGTAAGAAAGAACTTTGCGGATGCTCTTTTATGGTCAGCAAACCTCCAGACGGATTCTTCAGGGGAAGCGGAACTTGCCTTTGATTTTCCTGACAACCTGACGACCTGGAAAATAAATGTATGGAGCATGGGTGAAGGCGCTTGTGTCGGACAGGGCGAAACCGAGATTGTAACCAGTAAAGATTTTCTGGTTAGAATGGAAATTCCGCGTTTCCTGACTGAGGATGATGAGGTGGTCATTGCCGGCATTGTGCATAATTTTGAAAAAAGCGCCGAATCGGCGAAAGTGATGCTGCGCCTGGAAGGCGATTCCATTAAATCCATTGATACTACAGAACGGGAAGTGGCCGTGCCGGTCGGAGGCAATGTCAGAGTTGACTGGCGGGTCAGAGCTTTCAGAAAAGGCGTTGCGAGTATTGAAATATCGGCTGCCGGAAAAAATGGCTCGGACGCGGTTAAAATGGATCTGCCGGTGGATATTCACGGGATTGAAAAACAAGTATCATGCAGCGGCTGTTTGAACGACGACTCCGCCGGAAGCGCGTTTGTCACATTTGATGTTCCGGCAAACAGAATCCCGGAATCAGTGCAGATTTCCGTGAGATATTCCCCGTCAATCGCAATGTCGATTGTTGATGCGCTGCCGTATCTGATGGGGCCGGAAGGCAAAGACACGATCAGCACCGTCAACCGTTTCGTGCCTGCAGTGACCGTGGCTAAAGCCCTGAAGAAATTTGATATCTCGCTTAATGATTTGAAAACCAAACTGACAAATTTGAATTCTTCAGAACAGGGGGATGCTAAAGAGCGCGCCGAACGCTTGAAACGCTTTGAATCACTGCCGGTGTTTGACAACGCCCGGCTGGCGGAATATGCCGCAAAATCACTTGAAACAATGATGGCGATGCAGAACGGCGACGGCGGCTGGGGATGGTTCAGCGGATTTTATGAAAATTCCTGGCCGGATACCACCGCCTATGTGGTCAGGGGAATGATTACAGCCAGAGATAACGGAATCAGCGTTGACCAGACGATGTTGTCCCGCGGGATAGCATGGCTAAAAGTATGGCAGCAGGCCAGAGCAGTCAAACTGCAAAACGAACTGGCGGCAAAGCGGCAGCCGACGGTTTCCAATATTGATGCGCTGGTGAATTATGTACTGACGCTTGCTGGGCAGAAAGATAATTTCATGACAGACCAGCTCTATTTCAACCGCCGCCAGTTGAGCCTCTACGGTTTGACTTTGTGCGGACTGACTCTCCAGATGCTTGAAGACAAGCCGAAGCTCGACATGATCCTGCAGAATATTGACCAGTTTGTCATCGAAGACCCGGAAAATCAGACCGCTTATCTGAAATTCCCGAAAAACAATCCATGGTGGAACTGGTATGGCAGCGAGCTTGAAACACAGGCTTTTTATCTGAAACTGCTTGCACTCTGCAGACCTAAGGACAAACGGGCTGCCTGGCTGGCTAAATACCTGGTGAACAACCGGAGAAACTCCGCATGCTGGAATTCGCCGAGAGAGACTGCATTGTGCGTTGAAGCGATCGCTGATTATTTTGCGTCTTCAAATGAAATCAGTTCCAATATCAATCTGGAAGTATATTTTGACGGGCAGTTGAAAAAGCAAGTCAACATCAGTCCACGGAATATATTCACTTACGACGCTGAATTACTGCTCAAGGGCAATGAGGTATCCTCCGGCAAGCACACTATTGAACTTCGCCGCAAAGGCACCGGACCGTTATTTTTCAGCGCGTCACTGTTCTTCTTTTCTCTTGAAAAGACGATTAAAAGCGCTCAATCCGATTTATCTCTGGATAGAAAATATTATAAACTGGTAAAAGGAAAAGCAGTGCAGCAGGCTCCGGGGATTGGCGGCAGCCCGCTTCTGCAGCCGGTCGAAAAATACAACCGGCAGCCGCTTGCAGACGGGGATCAACTGAACGCCGGCGATCTGGTCGAAGTTGAAATGATCATCAATGCGAAAAATGATTTCGAGTATGCGGTTGTTTCCGATCATAAAGCCGCCGGCTTCGAGCCTGCTGAATATTTGAGCGGCTATTGCGGTGCCGGGCTGGGCGCTTATGTCGAATACCGTGAACGCGAAGTATGTTTCTATATCCGTCAAATGCCGCGCGGCATTCACAGTCTGACCTATCGTGTAAGAGCGGGATTCCCGGGAATATTCAGCGCCCTGCCTGCTCAGGCCAAAGCCGTTTATGCCCCTGAATTGAGAGCTAACTCAGATGAAGCCAAAGTTGTTATAGAGCAATAGTTGGACAAGTCAGCTTATGGATTTGAAGATAAAGTCCGGTTTCAATTCAGCCTTGGCGGCCAGCGCCTGTGCCGCGGTGGTAATTCCGGTCAGCATCAGCCCTGATTTCATGCCAAGAATATTAGCGCCTTTGATATCTGACTTAAGCGAATCTCCAAGCATGAGTATCTTGCTGTAACTGATATCGTTTGGAAGGCCGAAACGCTTTTTCAGCAGCTCTACAGTGTATTCATAAATAGCCGAATAGGGTTTGCCGAAATATTCCAGTTTGACGGTAATGCCCATTTCTTCAAGGATTCCGCAGATGAATCTGGCTTTGCCGCCGGCGCCGATGCCGAATTCTCCGTTCTTGCCGTTCGGCCAGTAGCTGTCCGGATTAGGCACCAGCAGCGGCATAGCCGGCTGCTTGATGAAAAAATTAAAGACGGCATTGATATTTTTCTGCCAGTCGTAGAAGCCTTCCCCGATAATTACGCCTGCGCAATTATGAATTTTGGAGACGTCACGGCATACTTTCAACCCGGCGGTTTCGGCGTA
>CAIMFA010000035.1 GCA_903840185.1 uncultured Lentisphaeria bacterium
GAACGTGGGAATTGTTTCCGGAGAGCAGATTTTCCAGGCCGCATTGACATTATCCTGCGGCAGGTTGTTCATGACATTGGGAACGGTAAAAAGACGGATTTCCGGATACTGGGCGGCGGCGATCTCTTTTTCCGGATCTAAAGACGTTTTTACATACATTTGCATGTTTGACTGGCCGGAACACAGCCAGACTTCGCCGACCAGCACATTATCGAACGCCAGACTGCTGGAACCGCTGACTTCCAGCTTGAAAGGCCCGCCGGCGGTCATCGGGTCGAGTGTAACCTGCCATTTGCCGGATTCATTCGCGGCAGTCTCTTTGGTCTGTCCGTTGAATTTTACCGTAACTTTTTCGTTTGGAGCAGCCCAGCCCCATATCGGGACATTCTTCTCTCTTTGCAAAACCATATAACTGCCGAAGATATTAGGCATTTTGACTTCCGCCTGCGCTGATGCCATAACGAACATCAATGCAAGCCCCGCGAAAATCATCCAGTTCTTTCTCATCACGGAACCTCTTTTTTATTAATATTAAATGGTAATGCGCTCAACGACTATAATGGCGCGGGTAAAATATTACAACACTAAAACTGGAGTTTTTTATTTTTTATCGTTTGGAAACGGAGCGTATCCGGCGCCGTTTCAGCTTATTGCGCGGATAACGGACAAGCGGATTGACGCCGCTGTCTTCGTCTGGTTCAGCCGGCGGTTCGTCATCATCATCTGTTTCTTCCGGCAGTACCGGTTCTTTAACAGTCCAGCCGGTGATCAACAGGCTCAATTCAAAATGGAAGTAAGTCGGAACGGCCATGATCAACTGGGTAACCACGTCCGGAGTCGGCGCGAGCAGCGCGGCCAGCACCAGGATGATGATAATCATCATTGCCCGCTGCTTTCTTAACGTCTCCAGCCTGACCAGTCCGGTTCTGACCAGCAGAAAAATCGCGACCGGAAATTGAAACATCACTCCGAATCCAAGCATCATCAGCGCGGTCAAACTGATAAAGTTCTGCAGTCCGATCGTCGGACAGAGGTAGTCTTTCTCCAGGCTCATTGAAAATTTCATCACCAGCGGCAGCACGGAGTAAAAGGCAAACACGGTACCGGTAATAAACAGCAGCCAGCTTGAAAGCACCAGTTTGAACGCAAAATTCTTCTCATGCTTATACAGGCCCGGCGCGACAAATTTCCACACTTCATACATGATATACGGAAATCCAAGAAAGGCAGATGCCGCCAGCGCGGTTTTTATTTCCACCCAGACCGGCTCCAGCGGAGAAAAATAGCTGAGTTTCAGTCCGGGCGGACATGAATAGCGTACTAGAAATTCGATCATGTAAGACGCGAAATAAGTCGTCAGCGGCAGCAGTATCAGCAGGCAAATAAGAATCCGGAAAAAAACTTTGCGTAAATCTTCCAGATGGTCAAGGAATGCTTTGTCTGTGGATTTCCCGGTTAAAGGAAATTTCATTTTTTACTCTTGTCCGCGTCCTGATCCGGCACGGCATTTTTTTCGTCTTTTTTCGCAATCTCTTCGTTTTTGCCCTGAAGCTCATCGGTTATTTCATCTTTGGCTTTATGAAATTCCTTGACGGCCTTTCCGCAGGCACGCGCGATTTCAGGTATTCTTTTGGGGCCGAACAGCAGCAATGCAACTATGGCAATCAACAGCAGATCCTGCACGCTTGGCGCAAAAAACGCAATAGTCGGTATCATCATTTTAAAATCTCCCGGCAAAAATAGAGCTTCTGGACTTTCTATCAGTTTAAGTATATATGAACATATAGATTATATCTCTGATTGCCGTTTTTTCAAGAACGCTAGGCGAATATCCAGAAAGTTGGACAACTTGCATAAACTGAAAAAACGCCTGAAAATGTTAATATTTATGCATGAATTTAGTTTCTAGTTACAAAATTAAAGTTC
>CAIMFA010000036.1 GCA_903840185.1 uncultured Lentisphaeria bacterium
AACAAAGGGAATAAAATGAAGATGGAATCATTTTCCGGACATGGTCCGGAGCTGTTATTTTTTGCTGCCGGAAGAATACTATACCTGAACGAAATAAAATCCTGCTGTTCAGCATTGTCACCTGTTGCACATCCTGATTTTGCCGTCTTATTGAGAGGAGTTTGATAATGCAGCCTGGACATGGAGGAAACATTTTAAAATATGCCGAAACGGCCGGATGCGCTCCTGAAGATATTCTGGATTTCAGTTCCAGCATCAATCCGCTGGGGCCTCCGGAGTTTTTGCGCGGAACGATCAGCCGGGCGGTAGGAAGTCTGATCCGCTACCCTGATCCCGCTTCCGGTAAGCTGGTTGAAGCGTCCGCCGGCATATTCGCCCTTGCTCCGGAACGGATTGTGGCGGGCAACGGTTCCAATCAGTTGATTTTTGCCATTCCGCCCGCATTGAAAATCAAAAAGGCGCTGATTACCGCGCCGTCCTATATGGATTATGAAAATAGCTGCCGTCTGGCCGGAATGGAGATTGAGTATTTCCTGCTGGAAGAAGCGGATGATTTTGTTGCGGATACTGAAAAGCTGTCTGCGGTATTGCGTCCGGAAATGCTGGTTTTTATCGGGCATCCGGGCAACCCTGCGGGAACGGCGATGAAGCCGGAAGCCATCCGGAAGCTGGCGGCAAAACATCCGGATACAACTTTTGTAATTGACGAAGCCTTTGCCGATTTCGGCGTTGCGGATTTTACACTATTGCCGGATGTGCCGGAGAATGTGATTGTACTGCGCTCGCTGACTAAATTTTTCGCCATCCCCGGACTGCGTATCGGTTTCTGTTTCGCGTCTGCCGCGCTGGCTGGAAAAATCCGGGAATATATTCCGGACTGGTCGGTCAATGCCATCGCGCAGGAAGCCGGGATCAAGCTGCTGCGGGATACCGCTGAGTATTCCCGCCGTACGATTGAGAATATCAATCATTTGCGGGAGCGGCTTTCAGCGCAGCTCGCCGCGATTGACGGTTTGAAAGTATATCCTGGCATCGCCAATTATCTGCTGGTTCGCCGTTCGCGCGGCGGCAGAGATTTTTACGAGCGGCTGCTGAAGGAATACCATATTGCGGTCAGAAACTGCGGCAATTTTCGCGGTCTGGATGAGAACTATTTCCGGGTCGGGCTCCGGTCGGAAACGGAAAATGACTTGCTTGCTGACGCGGTCCGCAATGTGCTTGACGCTGCCAGACCTGCTGGATTCTATCTGAAAAAGAAACGCCGCAAACCATCGCTGATGCTGCAGGGGACTTGTTCAAATGCGGGGAAAAGCATTTTGACCGCCGCGTTCTGCCGGATTCTGCTGCAGGACGGCTACGATGTCGCGCCGTTTAAGGCTCAGAATATGGCGTTGAATTCCTATGTTACTTTGGACGGCTGCGAAATGGGGCGCGCCCAGGCGGTGCAGGCCGAGGCCTGCCGGCTGTCGCCGGATGTGCGGATGAACCCGGTGCTGCTCAAACCGTCAAGCGATACCGGCAGTCAGGTGATTGTGCTGGGCAAACCTGTCGCCAATATGGAGGCGCGCAAGTATTACACCGCCAAGACGATGTTGTTTGACACCGTGAAATCGACATATGATTCACTGGAGAAAGATCATGAAGTGATTGTTCTGGAAGGCGCCGGCAGTCCGGGCGAAATGAATCTGAAGCATGCGGACATTGTCAATATGAATATGGCGCGTTACGCGGAAAGCCCGGTGCTGCTGGCCGGGGATATTGACCGGGGCGGAGTCTATGCCTCGTTCATCGGCACAGTTGAGACTTTTGAACCGTGGGAGCGCGATTTACTGAAGGGGTTTATTGTGAATAAGTTCCGCGGGGACGCTTCGCTACTGACTGCGGCGCATGATTACGTCTATAACTTGACCGGCAAACCTGTCCTTGGCGTTGTTCCCTATCTGACAGATCTGGGATTGCCTGAGGAAGATTCCGTGTCGTTGTCTTTTACCCGTCCCTGTGAGAAATTCGCTCAGACGATTGATGTG
>CAIMFA010000037.1 GCA_903840185.1 uncultured Lentisphaeria bacterium
AATTGATGCTTTATCCGGATAACAGCCTTCCAGATTGAAAGAAGTCTTCTGCATGAAAATAACATCGTCAAAAACTCCGGCGACAAAATCCCCCATGCAGCCTATTTTTTCATTCAGACAGCCGTCCTGATTTGTCGGATAGAAAAGTACCTTTTCTCTGGTAAATATTTGCATGCTATTTGATTGCCGGGACCAGCTGCGAATGCGGTAAGCCCCGGGATCGTACATGTTTAACAAACAATATTCCGGCCGCCTGATCTGAGTTACAGCCCAGATATGAACAGGAAAAGGGTTATTCTGCATTCTTGTCAATTTATTTTTTATTACGGCGGAGTTTCCTTCCAGAGATATTTCCCTGACGCCCTTTATCGCCAAGTACGGACATGTCCCGCTTTCCATAACAATTTTAGTCCGGCCGGATTCTATAACCTTCCAGGGTTTTCCGTCAAACGCATGGGAGGCAGGGAAGGAACTCCTGTAAATTACAGGCCATATTGCTTCCTGCGCCGGCCAGATTTTATCCCCTCCGTAATTCGGCCACAAGGATTTTTTCAATGCCTGCTCTATGGAAGTCTGGTCGTTCAGCCACAGAAGATTCTTACCTCCGCTTTTTCCGAACCAAACAATTCTCCCTACATCTGGAGAAACGGCAAGGCATATTTGCCCATTGTCCAATTCCAGTGCTGTTTGCGACTGCTGCTTGACGCCTGCCGCAGTCATGTCCGGGCCGGTGTTATCACATGCAACCGACAGGGCAATACCTATAAAAAGTATAAAATGCAGTATTTTGTTCATTGAATTACTCCAACTTTATCTATTTATCAGAGGCAATAAAACTTCTGAGTGACATTGGAGAAAGTTTGACTTTCCACTCGCCCTGACGTTCAGCAATAGTTTGACCGGTAACCAGGTCTTTCAAGACAGTTCCGAGCGGGAAGCAATGTAAAGAAACTTCCTTTGTTTCCAGAGAAAGGCCTTTATTTATGATCGCGTAATAATTGCCTCTTTCCGTTACTATTCTTCTAACGACAATATCCTTATCAGCAAGTCCGGCGTCAATCACTTCAGAAGGCAGAGCAGGCAATGCCAGATAAGCCCGGGCAAATTCTCTGGCGTATTCGGGGAATCCCCGCTTCAAATACCCTATTCTGATTCCAAGTTTTACCGGGTCGGCGGCGGCCACCGCCATAACTTCCTCCACAATGCCGAACATGATCTTGCCGGTATACTCTCAGGCTCCGGAATCACATGAAACAAACGCGATCACATCATTTCTGCCGGTAGCCATTGAACGCGCAATTTCGTTGCGCTGATAGCCGAACTGATCAGCAGCGGCTCTAATGCGCTCGCTGGCAACATCGCTGATGCGGAGCTGCTTGGCCTTGCCGTTCAAAACGCATGAAACGGTGGCATGGCTTACTCCGGCCTCTCTGGCAATATCTTTGATCGTGACCATTTAAGACCTTATGAAAACTTAATTAAAATATTGGATACACGTTTTAGCTATTACTAGAATACACGTTTTAGCAAATTCTGTCAATACCCTTCTTTGAAAAAAAGGAAAAATATTTGATTTATGAAAAATGCTTTCAGCCGATTTATTGTTATAAAGAATTGCTTATCAACTCTTTACAAATCAATTGCGCGATTTTTGTTGACAAAATCACTAATAGTATAATGGAAACCATGGAGCGATTTAACGCAAAGGCGCGGAGACGCAGAGGAAAAACCGGGATATTTACCACAGAGGTCACGGAGAGCACAGAGGAATACATTTTTACCATGAAGGACTTGAAGAACATGAAGATAATACATGAGTCAGTGAATGAACGCGCCAATGGC
>CAIMFA010000038.1 GCA_903840185.1 uncultured Lentisphaeria bacterium
GAACAGGTTGAAGCAAACAATGTGCATTGTCACGGCGCTTTCGGTAACGAGGAGTTTGACATGTTCGTAATGATCGGTCAAACCAGTCCGGATGCCGAAGAACGCAAAAACAAATTCGTCGAATGGCTGAAAGCCCAGCCGGAAGTCTCAGAACTCACCGCCGGCGAACTGGTGGACGCTTTTTATGACGAAACCTGCCGCGGCAAAACCTGCTGCTGCTGTGACTGATTAATTAGTTACATCCTCAAGCATCAGACGATTCAAATTGTCTGATGCTTTTTTATTCCTGAAGATCAAAAACTAAAACATCAATACGAGGCCGCCTGTGAAACTGCAAATCCTATTGTATATGTTCTTATGTGCTGCCGCATCCGCAGACACATTCATTCCCGCTAACGACGCACGTCTTGCGTTCTCAGATTTTGCACACATGGCCTTCATCGACTCCCCGGTTTCAACTGGCGTGAAGATGGCGCGTTTTGACCGCATCGTTGATCCGGGCGGCAAAGGTTACCAATGGGATAATCCAGGCACGCGATTGCGTTTCCGTACCGATGCATCTTCAATCAAGGTGCATCTGTACTACAATGAAAAACATGTTTCAACATCGGCGCGCAACCCGTCTGGCCGGTATTTTATTGACGGAAAAAGTGATAACGCATGGCGATTCACAAGCGTTCAGACAAAAACCGTACGTACTCCGGAAACGCTCATCGTACCAATTGTCTCCCGTACGCCAGGTATACATGAATATGATATCATACTTCCATACGGCGACTCTGTCGATGTACTTGGCATAACTGCCGGCGACAATGCGCACTTTGAAACACCATCTCCGCGACCGGCGAAACGGCTTGTCGCATACGGCGATTCAATCACGCACGGCTTTACCGCAAGCGAAGTAACTGGTTCATATGCTTTCCTCTTCGCGCAGAAAATGAACTGGCAGATCGTAAACATGGGAATAGGCGGGCGCGGCTCGTCGGCGAATGACGGCACACTCATCGCATCACAAAACGGCGACGTGGTAAGCATGCTCATCGGCGTAAATGACTGGCAGGGAGGACGGACAGTCGCATCATTTAAGGCAAATATGGAAGGATTCATTAAAAATCTCAGAAAACAGCAGCCTTCCGTTCCGATTATCGTCATAACCCCGCTCTGGGTGCCTGCGTCATGGAAGCCGAAAAGCGCGACCATCGATCTTGAGGAATACCGCAAAGCGCTCAGAGAGGTCGTCGCGGCAGGCGGCGACGCAAACATACGGATTGTCGAAGGGCCGGCGCTGATTGATCATGATGAAAAGTATTTCGACAAAGTGGCAGTACATCCTAACGATAAGGGATTTGCAATGATGGCGGAGCGGCTGGCGACGGCGGCACAAAAATAACTTTTTGAACGCTGAATTAAATATTCAGCATATAGGTTATCACACTGCCGACATACGCGGTCAGGCCGATAACCAGCATATACACGGCTATTTCGTATTTTCTAGTACGAATATCCCGCCTGTGAATTAACGCCTTGATCGTTTCTTCGAATGTTTCCGCTTTAAAACAGTGAACCCATTTGATAAACAGCGGCCCGGATAATAGAATGACCGCGGACAGCAGCACAAAAAACAATCCGTTTATAATCAATATCCTGGAAGTCATGTTGGCTTCTGCAATTTTGGGCCCGGAAAACCCGGTAATCGTCAAACAGATCGTAATCAGGCTCAGCAGCAGTTGCGACCGGCTGTACAGCACATGAAAAGAGTCACGAACATTATTGAGCATCTTTTCTTTCTGCGGGTCGGCTATAATCTCTTTATAGAATTCGATCTCTTCATCCGCGTTAAGTTTTCTCATGCCGTTAACCATTATAACTCCTTCTGAAAATTAAAATTAGCTGGATTATTTCCTAGCGAGTCGTCTTTTGCATTCTTCAAGTATGTCTTTGGTTCTAGTTGCCCCGCAACGGGTAACTCCTAGTGTGCGCATTTTCAGCAGAGTGTCAAGATCGCGTATACCGCCTGCAGCCTTAACCTGAACATAATCAGGGGAGTTTTTACGCATTAATATCAAGTCTTCAATGGTAGCTCCGCCAGTACCATAACCGGTTGAAGTTTTTACCCAGTCGCATCTTAATTCGCCGCAAATTTCACATAAGGCGATTTTTTGCTCATCGTTCAAATAGCAATTTTCAAAAATAATTTTTATTTTTTGTCCAGCCTGATGCACGGCGTCAGTTACCGCACGAATATCCTCGCGAACATATCTCCAGTTTTCACTTAAAACCGCACTGATATTAACGACCATATCCAATTCTTCGCCGCCATCGCTCAATGCCTGTTTCGCTTCTGCTAATTTTACGGCAGTGGTATGGCAGCCATGCGGAAAGCCGATAGTGGTACTGGCACGAACATTGCTGTCACACAATATTTCTGTACAGCGCTTTAAATAATAAGGCAGAATACATACACTGGCGGTATCATATTCCAATGCCAACCGGCATCCTGCTTCAAGTTGTTCAACAGTTAATGATGGATTGAGCAATGAGTGGTCTATCATCTTTGCAATATCCTGGTAAGTAAAACTCATTGTTCCTCCTTGTTTTCGGGATTGACGGTTACAACTGTTACTATATTGAAACAAATCGGGAAATCAAGAATTATTGATATACAATTTCTCCGGCAAGACCTTTTCCACGCACTGAATTGCCAATGATTATTTCATCGGCGTTTTTCAGATCTTCGGAATACAGTACTTTTTCTACGGCATTCAGTTCGTGCATCATTTTTTCACGCCATATTCCAGGCAGCAGGCCGCAGGTCAGCAACGGCGTAGACCATTGACTTCCATGACGCAGGAAAATATTCGATATCGCGCCTTCGGTCAGTTCGTTCCGCTCATTGAAAAATATCACTTCATCAAAACCATTTTCATGCGCGTCATGAAAGTGGCGATTGTAGAAATCGCGATTAGTAGTTTTATGATAGAGAAAAACATCACTGCTGTCAACTTTTTCCCTTGCAGCCAATATTTTAAGCGGGACTTTACCCCAACCGACAGCAGTCAACGGATAACTTTCCGCTACAGCGGAGCCGTCCGGAGCAATCAGCAAACGGAGCCTGGCCTGTTCAAACTGTTCATTTATTCCCGATAACGCGTTGTCAACTGCGGCCCGGTTCCAATGCCGTCCGAAATAACGCTGTGTGGATTCAGCCCTGACCAGATGTTCAGACAGATATTTTATTCCGCCGCGCTTCTCCCGAAGCATGGTTTCCAGTACCATAAAATCCGGGATGGAATAGTTTATAAAATGACTTTTCTACAGAGCTTCCTGCCATTCGGATTCCGCCTCAGAGTCATAAACAATCCCGCTGCCGATTCCCAGTTCAGTGCGGTCTGCAGAGCAGAGCAGTGTCCGGATTGCCACATTCAAACAAAAATCGCCGCCCGGCATGAAACAACCCATGGCACCAGTATAAACCTTGCGCGGACTTTGTTCTTCGCGGCTGATGATATTTACCGCGCTGATTTTAGGAGCTCCGGTGATCGAAGCCGGCGGAAATGTCGCCTGGAGTATATCACAGAGATTCTTTTTCGTGTCGGCTTCGCCATGCACGGTGCTGATCATCTGATGAACTGTGTGATAGCTATCCACTTGGAACAGCGGGGCAACCCGGATTGAGCCGGGCATGCAGAAGCGTCCGAAATCATTCCTGACCATATCCACGATCATCAAATTTTCCGCCCTGTTTTTCGGGTCAGCCGCCAGCCATTCTGCAACTGCTTTGTCCGATGCCGCGTCCGGATGCCGTCTGGCGGTGCCTTTCATCGGACTGCTCTTAACCTGCCGTCCACTCTTTTCCAGAAAAAGTTCAGGCGAAAGCGAAAGTATTTTAAATTCGCCGGTATTGAAGAAAGCCGGATATGGCACCGGGTGACGTTTTACCAGACTAAGAAAAAACTTTTCCGGTTCGGCTACAGCCGGGGCGTAATTCCGGAAAGTAAAATTCGCCTGGTAAATGTTGCCCTCGACAATATCCCGCGCAATCCTTTCCAGGGCTGCACAATATTCATCATGACTAGTTTCAGGCTCAAAATCAAGTGAAAGATTGTCGCCACTGTCAGGAAAAACAGAAAAGCGTTGAGGCGCTTCTTTATAAATTGAGACTAACGCGACGGGAAAATCTTTAGACGTAAATGTATTGAACGCATGATCAAATGCAGAAGCAGCTTCGTAGGCGATAAAACCGGCGGCAAAAGCTCCTGCCGCCAGTGCCTCTTCCAGTTCCGCCAGCAGCGGCACTACCTCGGCGGCACTATTGGCAGTCAGAATCTTAACCGGATTGGAAAAAATCCCGTATTCCGGTATAGCACCAGGCAGGCGGCATAGCGCCGCCCCGGGTTGCCGCAGCAATTTTAATATTTCATCATGAGTCAAAGTCATAAATCATCCGGTTATTTGTAAAAATACAGGATGATTAAGATACATCAGTTTATCTTTTCAGCTAGTAACAGAACTTATTTCCATTGTGAAACTCTGCGGATCACGGCATTGGCCGTCTCTTCGTCATTAACACCGACACTGAGAAACACTCCTTCAGGGCGAAGGTTCCGCATGATCGTATCCAGTTCATCAAGTTGAATGTTGATTTGTACCCCTTTGCCGGCCGCCTGGACTTTCTGGTAAACCGGAATCCAGTCGGATGCGCGCCCATGCCCTGCACCGTAAACCCATTGAATGGCATTGAGCTTTTCAATCTCAAGCAGCGCATCAAGATGCTTTAAGGAACCTTTGCCGTCCAGATGAAAAATACTGGCTTCAGTTAAACTGCACTCTTCACGGATGCCTTCCAGAAAAAATTCATTGAAGTTATCCGTGGAAATCATATACGCGAAATCGCAACTTGGCACGGCCCAGCGTTTCGAAGAGACAATTCCCGGCCAGCCGGTGACCGCATATTTGCAGGCACCAAGTTTTTTGAAATAAAAATCCAGCAGTTTTTTAAGCTCGCCGGTGACCATCTTTACATTTTTCTTAACCTGATCAGGATAATCGTACAAGTCCATGCACAATACCTCAGATCCTCTCAAACCTGCCAGGCAGTCTCCGCCTGGATGAATATCCGGCCAGCCGATATAGCAATCGCCGTCATTCATCGCAATCAGCGCGTCATACATTTTCTCCATGATTTTGAAACATTCAGACTGATAATCGAACCGCATGGAATCAAGTTCGGCATAATCTTTTACGAATGGCACAATATATGAGGTTGATTTTTCTTCAAACACAATTTTGCCGCCGAAACACGCCGCAAAAAAATCCGGACCGACATTCGGAAAAATCCGCGGCAGCGCGTCCCCGTAATATTTGGTTGCTCTGACGCCGTTAATCCGTACTTGCGCCTGGTATTCCGCATCGAGCCAGTATTCCTCAACATTCACGTGTTTACTTTCCGGATGCCTGAATGCGGGATCGCAGATAGACATGCAGACCACCGGACGGTCGAGAATCTCGCAGTTCCAGAAGGCATCCTGACGTTTCAAGCGCATTTCCCAGTCATCAATATTCCTGATCGGCATTATATCCATTGTCGCGGTCTCCATATATTTTTTGCATTTAATGTTGCATATTAATAAGAATATAACTATATTTGTTGCATGAGTCAATGATAAAATGTTGCAATTACAGGTATTAAATGTTTCGTCAGAATAACAATTTCATCAATCGCACGATAACCCTAAGCGCTCCAGCCATGCCGTCATTACAACATGAATTAAGATTGAAAGTGTTCAGTTCATTTGAGAGTCTGGGCAATTTTGAACACGAACAAATCCCGCGTAGCCATGCATTACATTTCATCGTTTCCGGGCATGGGGAATTTGTCTGTGACGGCAAAAGCTATCAGGCCGGGCCGGGCGATATTTTCATGTTTTTTCCGGGCATGCAAATTTATTATCACGACTACACTGACAGGCCATGGCAGTATTACTGGCTGCATTTTGACGGCAGTAATCTTGATTTGCTGCTTGAGCAGGCTGGACTTACACCCGGGAAACCTTATTTAAAATCAGTGAATCCGGAACTGTTTGCCTTTTTTGCTTCCCTGGAAAAATCCTTTTCCAGTAAACAATATTCCCCTTTCCTGCCGGTAGCAGCCGCCTGGCAGATATTGTCCATGCTCAGCCGCAAACCGCAGGGCAAGCGCAATCTGGCGGAACAGATCAAAGATCAGATTGACCTGGCGCAATTCGGATATCCCACGGTCGAAGAACTGGCGGAAGCGTTCAAGGTCAACCGGACGACGCTCTTCCGTACATTTAAACAAGCGTACGGCTGCGGGGTTAAAGAATATCTTGATTCAATAAGACTGAAACACGCACTTTCCCTGTATAAATCAGGAGTGCAGATTGAAGCTGTATGCCGCATCTGCGGCTACGGCAGCGAAGAATATTTCCGCCGGATTTTCGCAAGCTATATGCGCTGACCACGCCATGCCAGAGTGTGTTTTCAACCTGCTCACAACATGGATATTTATATCACATTTTGTATACACATTCGCTGTTGACTTGTTTAAAATCAGCATCTATTGTTAATCACATTGAATCTTTTCAACTCATAAAGGAGTCATGAATATCATGTCAAAGAAAATTAATGTAACGATCTGGAACGAATTCCGCCACGAGAAAACGAATGAAATTGTCAAGAAGCTGTATCCGCTGGGTATGCACAAAGCCATCTCTGACGGCATCAGCGCAGACGATCTGAATATCCGCCTGGCCTCTCTTGATGATCCTGAACACGGCTTGACTGAGGAAGTGGTCAACAGCACCGACGTGCTGCTCTGGTGGGGGCATTGCCACCACGGCGACGTCAAAGACGAAATCGTCAAGCGCGTCCATAAACGCGTCCTCGAAGGCATGGGCCTGATCGTTCTCCATTCCGGTCACTTCTCCAAGATTTTCAAAGCGGTAATGGGCACCAACTGTTCACTGAAATGGCGCGAAGTCGGCGAAAAAATGCGCCTCTGGAACATTGAGCCGTCCCATCCGATATCCCAGGGCATCGGCGAATACTTTGAACTGAAGAATGAAGAAATGTACGGCGAACGCTTCGATATTCCACAGGACGGCAAAATCATTTTCATCTCCTGGTTTGAAGGCGGTGAAGTTTTCCGCAGCGGCGTCGCGTTTGAACGCGGCCACGGCAAAGTATTCTATTTCAGTCCCGGTCATGAAACCTATCCGACTTACTATGACAAAAACGTGCTGAAAGTAATCGGCAACGCCGTCCGCTGGGCGAAACCGCTGATTTACCAGGAACATACCGCGCCTAATGCCAAACCGCTGGAAGCAATCAGGACGCCTAATCCGCATACGGTCAGTGCCGGAATAGTTCAGGACGTCGATGGCAACACTAAAAAATAAAGGTTTGCAAATATGAAAAAGCTTAGAATCGGAGTTGTCGGCCTGGGTATGGGACAGGCGCATATTAATGGTTATAAAGAACACCCGGACGCCGAAGTAGTCGCCATCGCGGATGTCGATCAGGTCCGCCTGGAAAAAGCGGCTAAAGAGCAGGGCATTGCCAAATATTATACCGATGCGCTGGAAATGTTCAAGAAGGAAAAGCTTGACGTTGTCAGCATCGCCGTGCCCAATAAATTCCATAAGCCGCTGACCATCGCCGCGCTCGAATCCGGCGCGCATGTTCTTTGCGAGAAACCGATGGCCATGAATGCCGCGGAAGCCGAAGCAATGCTCGCCGCCGCCAAACGCGCAAAAAAACGCCTCGGCATCAACTTCTCGTTCCGTTTCACTCCTCAGTCATTCGCGATGAAGCAGCTGGTTGAAAACGGGGAACTAGGTGACATATATTTCGGCCGCACCGTCTGGCACCGCCGCCGCGGCATGCCCGGTTTCGGCGGCTGGTTCGGCACCAAGGCGCTTTCCGGCGGCGGCCCCTTGATCGACCTGGGCGTTCACCGGCTGGACCTCGCGCTGTGGCTGATGGACTACCCGGAACCGGAATGGGTCATGGGCAGCGCCTATAACCATATCGCTTCCGCAATTGCTAAAAAACAGAATAAAACCTACGATGTCGAAGATCTCGCCTGCGGGATGATTAAATTCAAAAACGGCGCCACGCTGGAAATCGAGGCCTCGTGGGCGGCCAACATCAAGGAACGCGAAAAGATGTCCACCCGCCTGCTGGGAACCAAAGGCGGCATCTTCCAGTACAATCTGGAGGAAGGATATCAGTTCCATGTCGAATGTTATCAGGAAAAATCCGGATGCCAGTACGACATGCATCTGCACCCCCCCGTGCCGGCCTGCAAAAACAGTTATTACGCCTTCATCGACTGCATCGTGAAAAAGATTCCTTATGTAGTCACCCCTGAACAGGGTGTAACCGTTATGAAACTGCTGGATGCCATCTACAAGTCAGCCGCTACCGGCAAACCGGTCAAAGTCGGCTGAAAAACTGCTGAATCTGTTCCATGGCCCGTCCTCAATGGACGGGCTTTTTTATTTGCGTCTACCCTGAAATCTATGGAATAGCGAATATTCAATATCCCGTTCTGCCATGCTGGAAATATCCAACAGATACGGTTATTCATTTATCATGCCAAGGAGTTGTTCAAAAATAAAGTTTACAAGTTTCGTGAAATATCCCGAGGTGATTTTGTGAATTGCCGGAGAGGCGCATACCTGAAGGTATGTAACGAACCGGCAAACACAAAGGCATCCGGGAGAA
>CAIMFA010000039.1 GCA_903840185.1 uncultured Lentisphaeria bacterium
ATGATCAGGGATTGATTGATTTCTGCTGGCCATATATGAAGAAGTTCTTTGAAGTCGCCTTGAAACTGACAAATTCTCAGAGTGGTCTGGTTCTCTGTCACATGAACGCCGGAGTTGATATTCCAGAGGAATTAGGATTGAGCGGACTTTATCACAGCTCATGTGTTAACGGATGGTGGTACGGCGCGTGCCGCGTTATTGAAAATCTTGCAATCTCCAGACAGGAGGATGCACTTGCGAAACAAGCGCGTCATATCAGCGAACTGTTAGAAAAGAATTACCTGAAATCATTCTTTGTAGAAGATGCAGGATATCTCCGTACCGGGGTCGATGAAATGGGAAACCCTGGCGGTGTTGAGATATATCAGAACACCTCGACACTCGGATTCGACTATGTTTACGGACAGTATCTGATGCGCTCAGTCATCGGGCGTCTTGCGGATTATCAGGCGAACAAGTTGTATCATCCAATGGGCCATACTGCTGTTGCATGGAACAGCGAAGTCTACTGTGAGATGTGGAAATCGGTACACATGAACCAGCATCTCGGACATGAATGCAAGCTTGCGCGTTTTGCCGATAAAGCACATGAAGCATACCGTGTTATGAAATCCTATCTTGACACGTTTCAGCAGTATAAAGTAGCGATTGAAACATTCAACCTAGCAGGCGACAACGGCAATGCTTCGCAGACCGCAAACTGGCAGACGTTCTCCGCAACTGGCGCCGGACAGGCGATCCAATACGGCCTGGCAGGAGTAGGCAGACATTGCGGCGGTCTTCGCTATATACCGGCATTCGATGATCATGAGATCAGTATTGATAATCTGAAATTCGGTTTCTCTATTTTCAACATCCAAATCATCGGAAGCGGAAAATATGTCGGCAAAATGACTTTGAACGGAACAGCGCTCAAGGGAACCATGCAGATTCCAGCCGATCTGATTTTCTCCGGCGAAATCGAATGGAAGATTGAACGCAGTGTTCAGCCATTCAAAGGGCCTGTTCTTCTGAGTGCGTTTGATATGCCGATATCGGCGCTACATTGCAGTGAAAAATATCTTGAATTTACACTTGGTAAAACAGCCCATGTCCCGATAATGTTGCACTGTCCGTTCGAACCTTGTGTAAAAATAAACGACGAATCTATAAGTGGCGAATGGGACGCAGATGAGTCTGTTTTCTGGATCGACAAAAGATGGAACAAAGATGACCGCATAAGCATTATGCGACGAAGTTAAACAAGACTTTGTCGGCACTTGAAACCAAACTCGTTCATATTGCGATAAAATTAAAAATTACAGAAAGGGAAATCATTGCAATGAATAATTCACTAACTATGAGGGAAAACTATTTGCTTGCCGCCAGACGTAAGGATCCAAAGTGGATACCATTTGATGCCGGCCTTTCCGCTGGCTTCAGGAAAACATTTTATAAACACGCTGGAGAGAATACTGACCCTTGTGAATTTTTCAATTACGATGGACGCTGGCTCAGTCACAATCCAAGTAAAAGAAAGATACCTGAATGGCGCGCCATCTATTACAAGGATGGTTCTCTGCCACCCGATGCGAAAATCGATGATGAATGGGGAACCGCATACGTTTACAACGAGGATAGTGACGATCAGATATCTTATTTTCCACTGCTCAACATACAGACAGCAGAAGAAGTAGATGCTTATCCATGGCCGGATGTCGGTGAAGCATATCGCTACGAAGGTATTTCTGAAAAAGTAAAATCCTATCAAGAACGCGGCTTTGCTGTCCATATGGCCGGAACCCCTTGTTTCTTTGAGAGTGTATGGAATCTCCGGGGTTTTGAACAGTTGATGGTTGACATGGCTTTAGGCGATCCTATCGCCAGACGACTATTTGAGCATATGCATGAACTTACCGTGCGTACCGCCGAGAATTGCGCACGAACCGGAGCCGATGTACTCACGATGGGGTCGGATATAGCAACTCAGCGCGGCCCACTGATGGGGCGTGCAATGTGGCGTTCGTACATCTTTCTAGTGATGCATGACAGCATCAAGGCGGCGAAGGCGATCAACCCCGATATCCTTGTGGATTATCACTCATGCGGCAATGTATCAGAATTCATCGAAGATTTGATTGATGCAGGAATCGACATACTGAATCCATGTCAACCCGAGGCGATGGATATCTTCGAACTAAAACGTCGTTATGGAAAGGTACTCTCCTTTCATGGAGGGATCGGCGTACAGAGCGTTCTTCCGCATGGTACACCCGAAGATGTCAAGGACATAGTTCGCAGAACCATTGATATCATGGGCGAAAGCGGTGGTTATATCTGTAGTCCATCTCATGCCCTGCGGCCGGAAATCCCATGGGAGAACTTTATGGCGCTCGTAGAAGTCATCAAAGAATATGGACATCCATGATTTTTCAATGTGGATGTCTGTTTTGGGATTGACCAATGAAACAAAGATGACCGCATCTGACTCCGATGATTAAAAAATCAAATTACGCTGAAATCAACTATCAAGTTACAAACAGATTATTGCCGGTTGCGATTATGTATAACAGGGGTCATGAACACATGACCTGCCCCTTGAAAATCTTTTTTGGGGGATTTGAAGATTAGGTCTCAACTACTAAATAAGGAAATGAACGAGAATGGCGCAAATAACGATATCGGCGAATGGTGTAATGCCGGAATTATCTCCGGAACTGGCGGCATATTACTCCAATAACCGGCTGATGTGGAAGAATGTAATGCTGATTATGCTGGCCAACGTCGGCTGGACGATCAGTTTCGCGTTTCTGGGGCCGCTGATGCTGTTGCGCTTGAATAAGCTTGGCGTTAATGAAGGCGCATTGGGGCTGCTTGGTTCGAGCAACCTCTGGGCAGTCAGCTTTCTGGTCATGTATTTCTCCTGGAAAAGCGATCATTGCACGTCCCG
>CAIMFA010000040.1 GCA_903840185.1 uncultured Lentisphaeria bacterium
ATTAATGGTTCCACGCGACCCCAAAACGCATCAGAAACTTCCCATGATTTGATCTTTGCCATTATGTACTTCCTTTTAGAAGAATAAAATGACACAAATTTTTAATATTTCAACTTTTATTTACGGATAAGCACTAAATCTCTTAAAGAGATCAAGTGATGATTTTTTTGTATTAATATTGACAACTATCAACATTCGGAATTCATCAACCGGGTCAAGAAACCATATTTCTTGAAAAAGTCTATTTTCGTGTTATTTTTATATTATTGTGCAGGCGTGAATCAATAATTACCAGAAAATCGGGAGGAAGAACAATGAAGGCGTTATTAATTATGGCGGGCTGTGTTTTGTCGCTGTTGACCGGGTACGCGGCCGATATGCCGCCGCAGGTGACTCTGGAGAACGGCAGCTGGAACGTAGTTGCCGCTAACTACAGGGCTGCTTCCGGAAAGAATGGGGCACTCGGCAGTATTACCTTCAATGGGAAGGAATATATTTCGAATTCACCGAAGATTGCGGGCGGTTCGTATTTTTGCCAGGATGCTACGCCGGCGCTGGAGGATTTGACTATAACCAAAGGAAACATTATTTCCGGCAGTTGCGAATTGGGCAATATCTCTTATGAATTTACCAATGACAAAATCGTTTGTACCATAGAAGCCGCTAAAGACAAAAAGCCGGTATATTATATCATCATCAATCCTGCGGCAAAGCCTAACAAGGTCTCTGATACTGAAATCCGCCTGGAAAACGGCACGGATTTTTTAAAGATCACCAGCAGCGCCACTGTATGGGGACCGTGGAATGAACAGATGGTATGGGATTTGAAAATCCCCGGCGGCGAGAAAAAGACTGTTACCATTGAACCGGTAAAAGGTTAACCCCGCATTTCTTCTTATTTCCGGCTGGCATATATTCCAGCCGGATTTTTTTATTCTGTAAATTAAGCTTATCCTGTAAAAGTCAGTTGAATTAATTGCCATTCATTATTATTTTACCGTTTTGCATAATTCAGTAAAGAGTAAAAATAATAATGAGCCAGGGAAGTTCTGCCGAAAGTCTTAAAGCTGCGGCTTGGGATCCTCAAAAAACGTTCTCTATAAGAAATCTGGTATATACCCGGGCAGGGATTGTCGCCTTGTTCAGCTGGTTGCTATGGGGCGATTTCATGTTTCAGTTAATGGAGGCGGTGGAGCCCAAAATACTGCCGCTGCTGCTGAAACAACACGGAGCGACGAACCAGCAGATCGCGTTCATAGCCGGAAGCATCATGATGATGCTGAATACGTTTATGAATCCCATTATCAGTTATAATTCCGACAGGACTAGAACCAGCTGGGGACGGCGTAAACCTTATATTATCATTACGACTCCGTTTGTCGTGCTTTTTCTGGCAGCCACCCCGTTTTCTCCTGAGATATTGAATTATCTTCAGACTTCAAGTGTGATCAACAACTGCTTTGCGGTCTTTCCGATTCCTCCGATTATCCTGCTGTTCGGTTTTCTGGTTGTCGCCTATCAGATTTTTAATCTGTTTGTGGCTTCGGTTTATTATTACCTGCTGCCTGACGTGGTTCCCCATGAACTGCTGGGACGTTTTTACAGTCTGTTCCGGATTGTCTCCGGACTGTCGGGGCTAATCTTCAATTACTTCATCTTTAAGTATGCGGAGACTGATGCCAAAGCTATTTTTGTGGTGATCGCATTGCTTTACGGGATTACAATCCTGATGATGTGCTGGAAAGTTGACGAAGGGGAATATCCGCCGCTCACCCGGGAAAAACGCGGAAGCCTCTGGAACGGAATCTGGAATTACTGCGAAGAGTCATTCTCCAGTAAATACTACTGGACGCTGTTTCTGGGGTCAGCCTGTATCAATATCTCAAACTGCGCCAATCTGTTCCAGGTATTCCTCTATAATAAAGACTTGGGGTACACGCTGGACCAGTTCGGCAAATTGAGCGCTTATGTGATTGTCCTGCAAATTATCTGCTATTATTCCGCAGGTATCATCATAGACCGCTGGGGAGCGCATAAAACGCTTATTCTCGGTCTTTTTGTCACTGCCGCACTGCAAATTCTGTCATATTTCTTCATTACTGATTACTGGAGCGGTTTTATCTGGATGCTGCTGCCGGCGTTCTCCAGCACCCTGCTGCTGGCCACCGCCAAACTGGAAGTCATCACGTTCCCCGGAGAGCGGTACGGCCAGTTCTGTTCGGCGCAGGCGCTGGTCAAATCCATCGCGATTGTCGCCATGAACTATGTGATCGGCGTCATTGCCGACAAGTTGCAGACCTACTGGTTTCTCAACTTGTGGAAAGGCGTTTTCCTGGGACTCTCCGGGGTCTTCATCGTACTGATTTATCTCCAGTGGCTTAAACGCGGCGCACACGAAGATTTCAGGCAGGAAGAAGCAAATTAGTGCTCAACCCTTGCAATATTCTTTCCAGAGTGCGGCTGCACGCTCAAGTTCTTCGACCGGAGCCTGAGTAATAAATTCCATTCCCCAGTAGCCTTTATACCCGGCCTTCATCACCGCGGCAGTTATTGCCGGATAATCTGTTTCCTGTGCGTCATCCGGGAAATTGCGTTTCGGCGCGCCTGCGACATGCAGATGCGCAATGTACTTCAGATTGGCAGTAATATCACTGATGACATTTTCTCCCATCCGGTGCATGTGATAGATGTCATAAAGGATTTTCAGGTTTTCTGAATTAAACGATTTGACCAGATCAAACCCGAATTTGCTGTTGTCCGCCTGATAATCTTTATGATCAAAGCCGTTAAACATCTCGAATATCAGGGTGACATTTTTCTTTTGCGCAACCGGCAGCAGTTTTTCAACGGCCAGTTTACAGTTCTCCAGTCCCGCGGAATCAGCGATGCCTCTGCGGTTGCCGCTGAATATGATCACTTGCGAGATGCCGTTGTCAGAAGCAAGGTTGATGGTATTCAGTATCTCAGGAATCAAGCTGGAATGATTGTCGGGATTATTTAATCCGGTTTCCATGCCGGGTGCCCCGATGTTTATCAATTCGAGCCCGGCGCAGCGCAGCGCTTTCCAGCGTTCAGGCGGAGCCATTTCTACTGCGCTGTAGCCGATCTCCAGCAGTTTCCTGTAATATTCTTCCGGCTTGAATTCTTTTCTAAAAAAACACCAGTCCGGTGCGCTTAACTTCAATTTCTGCATATTATTTATCCTTGTATAACTCTTGGTCTCTTTGTTTTAGAATTCTATGTTTTATATGTTTATAAAATTGACTGTGGATTTCAGATTTCAGGTTTTATTCTGACTCCTGAATTCCATGTCTTTCGGGTTTCGGGCCAAGCCCGCCTTAATTTATTTTGACCAGTCGAACAGCAGCCCCATTGTTTCCGCACGGCGTTCATTGGCGGTACCGTAGGCCTTGACACATTCATCCGGGGTGAAACGGTGAGTGATCAATCCGTCAACATTAAAACGTCCGGACTTGCAGAACTTGAAGAACAGTGAAATAATCTTCCTGCTGTTCCAGTTGGCGTTTTCATGGATGTCGTGAGCGCCGGTGATCGTCAATCCGCGCATAATCACATCCGGCGAAAGGTGCTGCAGACCGGGGGACCCGGTATCGCCCAGCAGTACCAGTCTGCCATGTTCACGTACTATTTTCAGTGCATCGGAGAATACCGCCGCATGGCCGGTGCTGTCAATCACCACGTCCGGCAGATTGCCGCTGTTTATTTTCTTTATTTCTTCAATTGCGCCGCCTGCGGTGGCGCAAACCGTATTGACCGCGCCGCCGCGCCTGGCCAGTTCCAGACGCATGGGAACGGTATCGATCAAAATAACCGGTTCCGCTCCGGCGGCCAGCGCCCAGCGCGACGCCATCTGGCCGACCGGCCCGGCTCCAATTACAGCCACGCTGCTGCCGACGCCGTAACGGGCAACCGGAACACTCATGGCCGCGATCTTTGCCAGTGCGAACCAGCAGGCGGTTTCCGGCTTAATCCCGTCAAGCACAGGAAAGCACTGTTCCGCATCAACCACTGCCGCGGAGGCATGTCCGCCGCGATGAACAACTTTATCCCCGGGCTTCAGGCATGACACATCTTTTCCTGTCGAGACAATTTCGCCCATGGCGGCATAACCGGGATAGAACGGATATTTTATCCAGTTATCCCAGTGAGTACCGGGATCGAACATCCGGTTCAGCACGATCAGCTCCGTGCCGGTGCTGATCAGAGAACAAATAGTGCGTACTGTAACTTGATTATCGCCTTGAGCTGAGAGGTTGAATTCTTCAAGCTTCAATTCGCCTTTACCGGTAAATACAATTCTTTTTTCCATACGAGAACTCCTGAATTAGTTTATGTCAATAATTTTAATCTTTTAAAGTTGTTTTTGCAATTCCAGATAATGGCTATATATTCCATTAAACGGCTTTTGCTAATAATAATTTATAGTAAAGTACTAGTTATGATGTTACATGATATGGTTATTGACACAATGGAGCCGGCAAACCTTAAGACGCTGTCCGGCCTGCATTGCAGTTTCCTGTCCGGCTGGAGCGTGCCGGTACAGCCCGGCAGTTGTCCGTTTCACCGTCATCGCGGTTTTGAAATCGTGTATCACCGGGGGGTTCGCGGCACGGTTTACGCCGAAGACGGTCAAAAGATTGATTTTGTTTCCGGTAGCTGGGTAATCCATCCACCGGGGCAGGCTCACTTTCAAACTTCGCTTACCGGTGGCGAGGATATCTGTATTCATCTGGCCGTCAACGGCCCGCTGCCGGAACAACTGCGGGTCATGCGTTATATCAAAGGAACAACGGATAGAAGTCTGGCGGGTGATTCAGCTTTTCTATTGAAACCGGCTCCGCGCATGAACAGCCTGCAGCAGGCGGTATATGACCATCGCGGGACTGCCCTGCTGCTGGCGCAGTCGCTTCAGCCGTCCAGTTCCGCCGAGGCCGCCGGAACTCTGCAATGGTATGCTGCCGAAGCCTGCCGGATAATCCTGAACGAATTCAACACAATCCGGCGCACGCAGGATATTGCCGCCAGAATCGGGATCAGTGATCACTATCTGCGGCATATTTTCAAAGACCGCTATCAAACCGGAATAAAAGATTTCATTACCTCCACCAGACTGGCACGAGCCAAAAACCTGCTGACAAACTCCACCCTGCCGCTGAAAGCGATTGCCGATTACTGCGGGTTCGCCAGTGAACGGCACCTTTGTACTGCGTTTAAAAACGCGTACAATATATCTCCCGGCACATTCCGTTCGGCCGGACAAAAATGAAAATTGCGGAAAAATTTTTGCAAAAAAAATGCCGGATTTGAAATCCGGCATTTTTTCATGTAAGCTGAATATTGCTATTAGCTCAGGGTAATCGCATCGCAGGGGCATTCGCCGACGCAAGCACCGCAATCAACGCAATCGCCTTCGCTGACAACCGCAACACCATTATCCATAGCGATAGCTTCGGTCGGGCAAACGCCGACACAGGTTTCACAACCAGTGCAAGTATCCTTATCAATCTTAGCAGCCATTTTGAATCTCCTTTGTTAAAAATTACAAGCCAACTGCAAAATAGTCTTGTTTTATAAGTTACTGCCAAAACCTCTTTTTTTCAACCTGATTTTCACAGTTAAATAAAAAAATCCGCGTTATCCAGCTTCTATATTTTCCTTAGAGCTTATCTACTAATAATTGACTTTTGCTGAACTTGGATGTATATTATTCCCGGTAAACTTAAAAATGACATACCGGGAGGCAGACATGGCGATGCAGCGATTAAAAACTTGGGAAATTACGGATGAGTTTTGGGCAAAGGTTGAACCGTTAGTTCCCATATCAATACGAACCGACGATGTGACTTATCGGCGCAGGAGTGGAGGCGGGAAAAAGGCTAAATATAATAACCAGACATATTTTGCGGCAATGGTTTATGTTTTGCGAACCGGGATCATTTGGGACGCGCTTCCGCGCTTGGAGTTTGGCGGAATTTCACCCAAGTCCATTCATAAAAAATTTATGCAATGGTCTCGCTGCGGTTTTTTTGAAAAGCTGTGGAAGGCGGGAGTGGCGGAATACGACGAATTGGAGGGGGTTGCATGGGAATGGCAATCTGCCGACGGAACCTACAGTAAGGCGCCAATGGCGCAGAAAGCGGTCGGCCCCAATCCCACCGACAGGGGGAAAAAATGGAAGCAAAAGACATCTGCTTGTAGACGAACATGGCATCCCGTTGTCAATCGTCGTAACCGCCGCAAATCGGAATGATTGCATGGTTCTGGATGAGCTGCTGGAAAAAAGGATTTCACCTGCCAAAGCACATTCAGAAGAGCCTTTTCCTGTAGAAAATCTTTGCCTGGATGCAGGATACGTCGGAAAGAGTCAGACGGCCGTTTCGAATGGTTTTGTTCCTCATATCAGGCCGCGCGGGGAAGAGAAAAAGTTGATCGAAAAAGGTTTCAAGGCAAAGCGCTGGATCGTGGAACTCGGACACTCGTGGTATAACAGATTTCGCAAAATTCATGTGCGGTACGAAAAAGAGGATGTCTCATTCCTTGGGCTCGTACAGTTGGCCAGTGCCATTATTGTTTTTAATCGAATCTGTTCAGTTTATCCGGTTTAAATGATTTTATTAGTAGATAAGCTCTAAAGAAAGAACCGTTCAGCACCTTGCCTCTTCATGCAATATCAGCCAGAGCCATCTTAATGCACTGTTCCGGCGACATTTCGGCTGCGGCCCGCTGAAATATCTTCAAAATCTGAGAATGAGTTATGCCAGAAAACTGCTGGCCGAACCTTATCTCTCAATAAAAGAAATCGGGCTCATGTGCGGCTATGAGGAGGTCAATTATTTCTGCCGTATTTTCAAAAAACACAACCGGACAAGCCCGGGCAGTTTCCGTATGCGGAATTACAAAAAAGAATGCCATTCCTTCAAGACATGATTGTATTTGAGTCCAGCCGGGTTATTTTACGCGAATGCTTTCTCAAAGCAATAATTCCAGGAATGTTTTATGAAAACCACACAACACAAACTGAATGCAATGGTGCTGGCCGCCGGTCTGGGCACCAGGCTCCGCCCGCTGACTGATATCATACCGAAACCGCTGACCCCGGTATGCAACCGCCCGATGCTGGAAATCGTCATGTCGAATCTGCTTGACGCCGGGGTTGACGGCTTCGCGGTGAATACCCATTATCTGCCGGAAATGGTCAATGACTTTATCAACCGCTCACGCTTTAAAGAGGTGACGGAAATATTTTATGAACCGGAAATCCTGGGTACCGGCGGCGGTCCGGTCAACGCCCGGAAAATGCTTGCTAAAAATGAATTTTTCATTATCCATAATTCCGATATCCTTACAGACATGAACCTTGCCGCGCTGATCGCTCATCATTTCGAGACCGGCCGGAAAATCACCATGGCGCTGGTGGAAGGCCCGGAGAACCGCGTCCGCGTTACGCCGGACGGCGGCATTCACGACATTTTATCCTCGCTGGGCAGAAATCCGGAAGGCAGCCGGCTGATGACCTATTCCGGCGTGATGATATTGTCCCGCGACATCTTCAAATACCTGCCGGAAACCGCCGTCAACTGCTCGATCATTCGAGGAATTCTGGAAATGATGAAAGCCGAACCGGATGCCGTCGGCGCCTATATTGAGAAAGGCATTTACTGGAACGATCTCGGCACCCTGGAACAGTATTTTGCCGCGCATAAAGACGTTCTGGAATTCAACCGGGTCAAGCTGCCTTATTTTCAATCGCTTCACCGCCAGTGCATAGATAAGGAAGCGGAAGTTTCTGCATCGGCGGAATTGTCCGGATTCATAGCGGCAGGCCGCAAAGTCCGCATTCATGACCATGCGATGGTTATGAACTGCATCCTGTTTGACGGCGCGGAAGTTCCAGCCGGCGATTTCCGCTGCAACGAAATCATCACTCCGCAAACGGGTATTCACCGCAATATCCATGAACTTAAAAGGCTGCAGATTCTGACCGGAGAGGATTTCAACCGCATCCGGCTGACTTCGCTGCGCGAACAGGGTTCGCTGCGCGGTTTTTACCGCATCATCAGTCACCATAAACCACGGGTGCTGATGCTGTCCGACGGCATGGACCAGGATTTCGACCGCTTTATCTATATCGGCAAATTTCTCGGCAGATTCAACTTCCCGACCCCGGATATCTACGCTTTCGAACCGGAGGAGTTTTCCGTGCTGATGGAAGACCTGGGCAATGAAACGGTTTTCCGCCGTTTGCAGTATTTAAAAACGCCGGAGGAGATTGATGAACTGTATGAAAAAATCATTGACACCCTGCTGGATTTCCAGTTGCGCGGCACCGCGCTGTTTAAGCGCGGCGACGCGCCGATCCTGCGCACCTTCGACCGCAGTTATCTGCGCTGGGAGACCGGTATTTCAGCCAGCAGTACCTGGAAGGATGCTGCCATATTTCCCCGGAGGAATGCAATGCGCTGAACCCGGAACTCGACCAGCTGGCGGCGCATGTGGAGAAACAGCCGAAAATTTATATGCACCGCGACTTCCAGTCGCAGAACATCATGGTGCATGACGGACGCATCCGCTTTGTGGATTTCCAGGGTTCCAGAATCGGGCCGCTGGGTTACGACATCATGTCGCTGGTCAATGACTGCTATATCCACTTTGACCGCAAACGCCGCCATCATCTGACGGATTATTACTGCTCGCGGCTGAAAGAAATGGACGCGGCATATTCCGCAATTGATCTGGAAGACTGTCTGATTACCGCCGGCTTGCAGCGCAATATGCAAGCCCTCGGCGCATATGGCTTTCTCGGCTTGAATCAGGGCAAAAAGCAATATCTGGATTTTATTCCGCGCGGCCTGGAACTGCTGAAAGAAGGCATCCGCAATCTGCAGAAAAGCAAATCGCCGCTGCGTCTGCCCTGTCTCTCCGAAATGGTCGAGAGACTTTAAACTAAAAACAACAAGAAGAAGATTTTTTGTAGCACCGTCAGGCATCATCCTGATATTGATTTATTTTCCATCTTTAAGATATTGCAGATACCGCAGAAATGATCTTTTTCCGGCATCCTCCAAATATGGAGTTTTTATGAGCTGCTTATCCTCGTCAGTCAATTCTTGAAGTTCAATTTTATAAGGAACAGTATTTATAAAATCTTTTTCCTTATCTTCTGGCAATATTTTAATAACTTCCGGATCAGACAAGCAGAATTCTCCATACTCGACAACATAAGGTAACTCCATATTCGCTATGCTAGGCCTAGTGTTTAAATTTAAAAGTTCATATGTTAGAACGCCACTAATGTAAGCATACTTTCTTGTTTCACGGCCAGAAAAATCTTTGAATGGGTGGGAGGAAAGGTTTAATTCTCTGAGAAATGCATCGAATTTATTGCCCCCATAAAAAAAATTTAGCTTCATTTTTAGCTTTGGATTTGCAAAGGGCAGTACATAAGGATAACTCCTGAATTTTTTCTCTCCGGAAACAACAATTCCCCAAATGGCGACTCGCTTGCCCAAATACGGGGCGAAAGCAATTAGTGAATCATATTTTTGCCGCGAAATTTTGAAATAATCCTTGGGCTTTTGAATATAATAATGACTGCATATTCCTGCAATAATAATTGCAGAACCAAGCACGACAAAAAGATACAGGGCAATTTTTATTCTAAAGATATTTATTGTTTTCATATTTCTTTGTTCTCCTGCCTAACTCCTCTTTGAATCCGGCATTGATGCGAACTCTTTTGTACAGTATTGATTCCATCTCCAAAATCAATTTCAACTGTAATGTAACCGGAATATAATTGGATATACGATATGATACAAGTATCAAAAAGCATAAAACTAGAATCCGCGATGAACGCACGGACTGAATCAGCTCTCCATGGCCTGCGCGCCTTTGCGGAAACGTCCTGGCGCCACCCCGGTGTATTTTTTAAAAATCCGGGCAAAGA
The DNA here is from genome assembly GCA_903840185.1 of uncultured Lentisphaeria bacterium. GTDB lineage: Bacteria > Verrucomicrobiota > Lentisphaeria > Victivallales > Victivallaceae > CAIPAT01. Next base: position 9,968 of record CAIMFA010000040.1, read on the forward strand.
AAAATTCATCATTGTAGCCGCAGTTTCCGGCGATTTCCGCCAGCGACTGTCCGCTTGAATAGAGCAGATTCTTCGCCAGTTCCAGCCGCTGCTCCGTCAAATAGCGCAGCGGCGAAACCCCGAATGTTTTTTTAAACAGATTTGAGAAATAAACCGGATGCAGATTGACTCTGCCGGCCAGTTTTTTCAAATCAAACTCCTGGGCAGGGTTCGCGCGCATCGCCTCCAGGGCGGGATTCAGACGGATGAGCACATTTTCCGGCGGCATTAATTCCACCCAGTTTTCAGGCAGAAAACCGGCGGCCAAATCGATCAATTCAGCATATTTCTTCAAAAGATCAGCCGGTTTACAGATATCCAGTCCGGAAATAATTCCGGAGAACTTAGCCTCTGTCTGCTTTGCCGCTATAAGTTCACACGGCGGATCGTAAAAATTGAATATGCTCAACCCAGGCATCAATTCCAGCCGGAAATGCAGCCATTGCAGATAAATCGGAGCGCTGCAGGAATAGTCCGCCGTCCTGCCGTCCGGAAACAGATAAAGCCGCCCCGGACGCAGTTCTACCGTCCGGTCAGCGTAAGTCACAGTCCCGCGGCCGTAACGCAGCATATAGAGCCGGGAATAGTTGTTGTTGATATGCTTTCCACCCCAGAGGACGCCATACTCCTGGGACATGCCCGCCAGCAGCCGGACATTAATTGAGTTCACCTGAGGATAAAGAAATTTGTAAGATGCCATAAATCTGTGAAAAGTTAATTTTTTTATTTAATAAATCTATACTTTTATTAATAAAATAAGGCTATAATAATTAATGTCAACCCTAAAAATAAAATCTTGAACTGGAGCAGGCAATATGTCATATAAAAACGGCTGGGCAGCGATTAACATGGAGTTTTCGGATAAAGTTCCCCGGACTGAATATTCGGCGGGCTTTCACTGGGACTTAATCAAAACCGTAACCGGAATTGACACTTCCATTGAATCCAACCGCCAGGCCGCCAGGCGTGAATTTTTAAAGCGCTGGGATTACTCCATGGATTGGAGTATTATGGTGCACAATAGTTTTCTGGAGGAAAAAGGCGGACGGACGACGAAAATGGGCCATGCCGTTTACCAGGCCGACGGCAGCGACTACAGCGAAAAAGTAACCCAGGCGTTCTCCACTCCGGAAGAAGCCATCACGCTGGATCCATGCAAAGAATTCGGGGAATTCGACCAGCAGGATCTCATCCGCCGTTTTGAACAGCATTATAAAAACAAATGCGAAGTCAACGGTTCGGATATGGTCAATATGAGCGGCGTGTATATAACGATGTTCTCCGGACTGATCGAAATCTACGGCTTTGAAATGCTGCTGCTGACGATGGGCATGTATCCGCAGGAGTTCGCCAAGGTAGTCGAAGGTTACTACCAGTGGGTCAGGCAGTTCTTCGACGCCTATGCCAAAACCGATATTCCGGTAATGATGGTGCATGACGATCTGTGCTGGACAGAGGGTCCGGTAACCCATCCCGCATGGTACAGAAAACATATTTTCCCCTATATCAAAAAAATGATCCAGCCGGTAAAAGAAGCAGGGAAGAAAATCATTTTCACCTCTGACGGCACCATTGACGCATTTTTTGATGATTTTGTTGATCTGGGCGCGGACATGCTGGTCATGGAACCCACCAGCGACATCCGGGCGTTTGCCCTGAAATATGGCGACCGCTGCGGCTTTGTCGGCGGCATTGACTGCCGTACCCTGATCTACAGTTCATACGAACAGATCGAACAGGAAATGAAAAGCATTATGGAATTCGGCAAACGCTATCCGGGTTTCATGCTGGCGGTAGGCAACCACATCCCTCCGGATGTACCGGTGGACAAATGTCTGTTCTACAACGAAATGTACGAAAAATATGCCAGACGCTAAAAAGATTGCGATTCAGTATAAACACAGCTATAAAGTGTCAATTCCCGTTCGTCAGTCATATGTTCCGGCGTTGACCGCATAATTTAATTTAAGATCAAACCATTTCGCTTCCGCATCCTGTCCGCTGATGCTTAAAACCGGCGAAGCGGTGCTGATCTTTTCGCCGCATTTCAACAGTTCCAGACCGGCGCAAAGTTTCACTTTAAAATCAGTATTAATATTAAAACCTTTCTGTTCTCCTTCATGGCAGACGGCTTCGACCCGTGCATAGTCAGGTTCATTCACGACTCGCCAGACAACCGGAATTCCGTTGAAATCGCCAGATATGGTATGAATGATTACCTGACGGTCTCCGGCGCGCAAAGCAAATCGCGTCGCATCAATCTGCTCCGCTACAGCATTACTGCCCCTGAGTTCATAACAAAGGAGCATGCTTGAAGCTTTGAAAATGTTATCGGACGGGCGGTCAAGATGAATATGGAAATCGCCGCGGTCAGTAAACATTTTTATCCCGGTCAACAACCGGTTGTGATCCTGAGCGTTAAACAGTCCGGCGGAAGAAAAATCTTTCCCGTCTTTAAGAAAACGCAGCCGCATTACCGCGATATTGTCATCGCCGGTTTTCCAGTAGGCCAACACCGGGCGGCGCTGGGTCCAGAAACATTCATAGTTGGATGATCCGAGACAGCAGTCATCGACCATCCAGGTGGCGCCATAGAAAGACTTGCTTTCCGGCTGTTTGCTGACAAATTTCTCCCTGAAGAAAATCTCTCCTGCCGGAAGAGCGGCAAAACATTTATGCAAATGCTCCGGGCAGGGCAGATGGCAGACATAATCCGGCGCTTCTGCATCATCCCCGGCAGATGAATTACTGCATATTTTTATGCCGGTGTTTTCCTGCAGATATGCAATAACGGCTTTTCCCAGGCGGTCTTGATACGCCCGGCTGTGCGGTCCGGCGAGCTGACCGGTGGACGGATGAAAATGCCGTGCAAGGCTCTCCCAGATCACGCCGCGCAGTTCCTCCGCATACTGGCGGGTCAATGGCTCCTCCACCAGCTGCAGAATCCGTTCCGCTTCATAAAGCGCAACGAAAGTATAGGTAGGACTGTTATATTCGTTCAGACCACCCTGCTCCCGGGTGTACTCCAGAAAACGTTTCAGCCGTTCGCGGCCATACTCCCGCAGCAACGGAATTGCCAGCAGTTCCCCTGCCGCGGAAGTCACCGCAGCCCCCATAATCGCGATATTGGTATAGTTAGGCGGGACATTCCGCCGGAAAATAGACCATGCCGCATTAGTGAGCGCGGTTGCCGTTTCGATGGCGAGCTCCTCCGGCATAATCTGCCGGTGAAATTTAAGAATATGCGCCAGTGGGGCGCCGATGAAGTCAGCCCAGTTCCAGTCTGGCGGTGCCATCTGTTCAAGCGACTCTTCGTAAAGCCATGGCCAGACACCGAATGTCTGACGGTATGGATTCCGGTCCTGCAAACCGGTTACCGCGGCGATTATCTTTAATGCCCGGTCGCGGTTTTCACGGCTGCCGCTTTCCAGCAACAGAACCGCATAATTGATTGATTCTCTGGTCGAATGAACCCAGGTTCCGTCAGGTATGCGGCTGTGATAACCCGGACCGCTCCAGATTGCTCCCAGCATGCAGATTTCGTGATTATAGTTTTTCTCCGATTGTTGCAGATACTTTTCCAGATTCATAACTTTGTTCATCCTGATTTTATTAATGAGACATATATAAGAAAATTTTCTAAGTAAAGATTTTATCAATCATTCACCCCGGTGTGCCGGAATGAAAATCGGCGGCTTCTGCACATTACCCTTAATTTCGATGTTAAATGCAGGGGATTCCACAGGGGCTGAAATATCAAAATGAACGTCAGATTCGAGCAGAAGGGCAACCTCCTTCTGAAGCGCCGGGATTGAACGCCGCCGGAAAGTCTCTGCGTTGCAAAGAGGGAAAGAGGTCTTTTTATCATCCGTTCCTTTTTCTGAGAGTCATTTTAGATACAATCAATCTGCATTTTCTTGATTTTCAACAGCTAATCTCTTCTGCGTGCTACCATAATCCTGCTCCCCGATAACCTGTTATTTGACACGGGTATAGGTAATTATCACCGCGCTGTGTTTATCCTTGATTTTGACGGCCCAGCCCTTGTTCATCAGTTCCCTGCCGGTCAACGCCTGACTTTCCGAGGTGTCGATATCAGTCAACTGATAGCTGGCATCGGGATCGAGGCCGCGCAGATGGAACAGCATTGTATCCACCTCCGATTTCTCCCGCCGGAAAATCTGTACCATGCCGGCGCCGGCTTCCGGCCGATTATACTGCCACGCAATCCATGCATTCGGGCGCAACGAGTACGCTGTCAGCGGATAAAAATCTCCCAGCAAGTTCGGTGAAAGCTCCCGCCATTGTTCAATAAGCCGTTTGAGTGGTTCGTAATCAAACTTCGGGTCAGTGGCGACGGGGCCGACATTCAGTGACCACAGCAATGCGCTGCGAAATCCATATGTGTTCAGTGGAGTGCCGCTGCCCTGATAAGGGAGCCACATGGACAATCCGTAGGTATGCCCCTGATTGCTGATATCGTGAAATACATCGTCGCTGCGAGTCAGGGACACAGAACGGCGCACGGTTTCCAGATCGAGTCTGCGCCCGCCGCTGGCACACGAATCGATTACCAGATTGGGATGACGCTTGCGAAGTTCATCCCAATAAGCGAGGTAACCTTCAATGTATCTGATCTCGGTGATTCCCTGGCGGTCCGGCTCATCATTGGCCCTCCAGTAAATGAGCGGATCGTTATTAAAATCCTGCCGGTAAAGATTAATCCCCTGCGAGGTAAGTATTCCGTCCATGTAATCCACCAGCCATTTGCGCGCTTCGGGATTTCCCAAATTCAGCAGCCGTCCTGAAGCCGGACCAGTTTTAGCCGGATCAAGTGGCAGCCAGCTGGATGCTGTTTTCGGATAGTTGTTTTTTTTCATCTCGTCGCTCAACAGCCACTCAGGATGATTGTCCCACAGCCAGGTACCGGGAGTCACGCGTTCCGGCTCAAACCAGACAATGCTCCTGATGCCTTTGGCACGGGCGGCATCCGTAACGGGGCGCAATCCATTCGGGAAACGGACTGGATCCGGTTCCCAGGTGCCGACATTGGACCAGACTCCTCCGCAGGAATACCAGCCTGCGTCCATCCACCAGTAATCGATTTTCAGACCCTTCGACGTGTACTGGTCGATGTATTGCTTCTGGCTTTCCTCCGTATAGCCATTCTCCAGGTCGTAACGCTGTCCTGCGACCTGTCCCGGCAACGGCTTGCCGTCTCTGGCCGGCAGGTTATGGGCGATCATCCATCGCCGCCAGACATTCTGCCCGTCAATCCAGTCGCCTCCCTGCCAGAAGAGCAGGGCTATGAGCGGAGAGCGCACTTTCTCCCCGGGATAGAGTATAAAATGGGTCAACTCCTGTCCACCCCTGAACTGCCGGCCCCAGTTATGACTGTCGAAGCAATCGACTTTCCACTGTCCCGGCCAGCCCAGCGCGATAATAATCCCGCCCGTTCCGTACTCCAGATTGAAGTAGGGAAGGTAACGGTCTGAACCACGACCATAACCAGGATTGAGTCTGATGGAGCCTAATATCGCCTCGTGAGGCTGGAAAGCATCAGCCTGATTGTGCCCGCCATCGAAGTAGTTCAGACGTTCAAAGTTTGCAGCGTGATTGACAACCGGGAAAGAGGTATCGATCGCCTGAATATTTTCCAGAACAGGCGTATTCTTCCGCCCGTTGTTCTTGAAATACAAAGTCCACTCGATCACCGGAAAATCGCTATACTGAATACTCTCGCAACAAACCTCCAGTCCCGTGGCTGGATCAGAGTATGTCGTGATTCGCTGCGTCCGGCAATTGTCCAACTTTCTGCTGTCGCGCTGCACTTTCCAAGTTTTCAGCAGTTCACCGGATAACTTGCCGCCATATGTAAACGAGAATGGCGGGGTCGTATCATAGTCTTCCGATGTTTTATCGAGAAACTTGGCTTCAATCCATTTATTTGCCTCGGCTGCTGACGCGGCCGCATCCATTTGAGCATTCTCTTTTTTCGGTGCCGATATTGATTTCACTTGATTCTCCGCTAAACTGAAGTTAGTCGTCAACAGCATTCCGGCTGCGGTGACGGCAAACAACAAAGTTGACTGTTTTCTATGAGTTGATTGATTCATTTTTGCAACTTTATTTTTCACATAATATTTTTTCAGCAGCTAATCTCTTCTATGCGCTACCGCGATGGCGGAATAGTCCTGCAACTTTTTGCCCAATACCGAAGGAGCAATTTTGCAGACTTTGCGGGCGTCAGGCAGGACTTCGTCGTGGAATACGCTCTTCACCTTGTCGGTCCATTTTTCCCCCAGATGATTCGCCAGGCTGCCGAGAATTATCATATCGGGGTAGAGCATGTCGGCGATAAGCGAACAGGCCCTGCCAACGGCATGAGCGTTTATTTCAACAACCTGCATGGCTTCATAATTTCCAGCGGCGGCAAGTTTGCCAATCTGTTCGGAAGTCGGAGCCTCCGGCCAGACTGACGGGAATTTCCAGGCTGCGATCCTGCCAAGCGAGGAACCGGCGCAGTATGATTCAAAACTCCCGGCCTTCCCGAAAGCGACCGGCCCGTCCTCCGCATATCGCGCATGGCCGATCTCGCAGTTATGTCCATGCGCGCCATAGTATATCCTGCCGTCAATGACAATGCCGATACCGAATCCGGTTCCGCAAGTCAGATAAGTGACGCTGTGCAGATCCTTCGCCGCGCCCCAGTAGTATTCGGCCAGCGCGCAGGCTCCGGCATCATGGTCAACATGCACCGGCAATGACAAGTTCTCTTCAAGAATATTTTTAAGCGGGATATTGTTCCAGCCCGGCAGATTCGGCGGCGACTGTATGATTCCGTTCTTCGCGTCGAGAGGACCGCCAATCGAAACTCCTGTCGAAGAAATTTCAGGATATTTTACAATCATCTTTTTCGCATTTTCAATTATGCCGTTCAGCATCAGCTCACAGCCCTGCTTTGCATTTGACGGCCATTCGATTCTTTCGATAAGTTTCCCTGCGGAAGTGCCGATAATCGCCGCGGATTTCGTCCCGCCAATGTCCAGCCCGAGATATGTTTTAATTTTTGACATGTATTTACCTCAATATGCCGGAAAAAATTCCGGCGGTTTATTTTTTCTTGAAATCCGTACGGCTCAGGATTCCCTGATCACTGTAAACGGCTCATAAAGAATTTCAGACATCCGGTTAAAATACTCTTCATCCAGTGTTTGGCAAGGCAGCATAATCAGCTTGAAACTGTGCGACCCCATGTCTGTGTCGAACTGGGGATCATCCGGATTCAGCTTTGTCGGATCATGAAAACCGTAGAGACTTGAGCGGACGAGCGTCAGACGCAAGCGTCCATTCAGGGCATCGCAGGCAAATGCGCCTTTCTGGATGACGGCCATGCCATTATCGCCATCCGGAATCCATGACCAGTGGTGCATGGGAAGTTCATTGCCATTTGCATCGCGCGTTACAGACCCGCCGGCGCACTGCATCATGATGGATGGTGAATTTGCTCCGTCCGGGTGTATCTCCATTTTTAAAATCTTCCTGTGTTCCGCCCAGATAACCCTGATTTCAACAGAAATACCCGGAAGCTCTTTACAGGTCGAATAAATCACATCCAGTCTGGATTTGCCGTATGTATATTTCCGGCATAATTTGCTGCTCACGGAACCTGATATTACGGATGCGGACTCTAATTGGAATTCGCCTTCAACGGAATCATATTTGCTGATGCCGTGTCCCCAGGTGTCGGACTTGTCGTCAAGGACAAGAAACTTCACCGATGATTTCAGCATCCGGGTAAAGTTATCAATATTTGATTTGTCCCCCGGCTGGAAATGCTCTGAACCGGATTCAGGTCTTTCGACGAGTTTGCTGCTGTCAAAATGATACGACTTGAATCCCGCGGCCGGCAGCGTGTCGACAAACTCCCATTTACGGTTTAGACAGCGTACTCCCGGCAGCGCCTCCTGAATTTCGATCAGATTCCCTTTGGCGTCTTTGAACGCCGCATTTTTGCGAAAATAGACCATCGACTCGACCGATAGTTGAGTCGTCACGGCAAAAGGAAGCGTATTGAATATCCTGAACTCGCCCTCTTTTATTTCAGGCTTGTTTTTAAGCGAAATCGATTTTAACGCGGAATAGGCGGTGTCCCTGCAGAAGCTTTCCACTCCTTTAAGTTCCGCTTTCGCGTTTTCAGCGGCGGCAAGCGAGCATGAACCCGGCAGTATGTCGTGGAACTGGTTGAACAACGTCGTTTTCCAGGAATCAGCCAGACAATTATCGTTCTGGCGGTTCATTTTCAATGCGCGTGAAGAGTATTCCAGTGCATGCTCACTGCTGCGCATTGCATTCTTGATGTCGCCCATGACTGAATAGCATCCTATCGCATGAAAATGCAGGTCGCCTGAATATTCCGGAATATCCGGAATGCGTTCGGCCTCCTCAAAGAATTTCTGGCATGTGGAATAACCGATATCGCTTGCGGGTTTGCCTTCCATGAACTTATTGTAGAAATTGATTTCGTCAATGGCAGGACCGCCGCCGTGGTCGCCAACACCGAACAGATAGCAGTTTGCGGACTGCTCATTGTATTCCGCGTCCTCGAGCATCAACTTTATTTTAGCCGTATCCACCCAGCCCCATTGCCCGTAATGATGTTTGAGACGGTACGCAAGAACACTGTACCCCTTGTATTCCCAGCGGAAAAGGTTGGGGATATCTGTCTTCTCCTGCAATCCCGGCCGGCAGAATATGAAGTATTTAAAGCCGGTCTGCGCAAGAAGCTTTGGAAGTGTGGCAGGATGACCGAATGTATCCGGGACATATGCTGTCTTTATTTCAACTCCCAGGTTTTCTTTCGCGAATTTTGCGGAAATTTCGGCATGCTTGAGGAAACTGGATTCCAGCGGCAGGTTCGTATCGGGTTCAACCCACCATCCTCCACAGACCTCCCAGCGGCCCTCGTCGATCTTCTCCCTGATGCGCATGAAAAGCTGCTTGTCATATTTCATTGTCCATTCATAGAACTGCAATGAACTTGCGGAAAAGATCAGGGAAGGAAATTCATCCAGCCTGCTGCAGGCTGAACGAAAAGTGTTCAAGACTTCGTCAATACCCTCATATTTGTCCCATAACCAGACAGGATCAATATGCGAATTCGGCACCATATGTATACGCATGTATTTTCCTTAGGAGTCGTTCAAAAATAACTGTCACTTTCTACTGTGGTCTCCGTGGAACTTCCAGTTCCGCCGTCTCGTTACAAAGCGCTACGGCTTTGCTCCTCTCCGGCGAAGCCGGAATTTCTCCCGGATACCTGCGTATAAAAGTACCACTTATTTCTTCACAACTCCTTAACAATATTTTGGAATAAAGTACGACTGTTTACCTTGAGTGTCGTAATTTATTCCGTTATTCTTCACTTCTTTTCTGAATTTTATTTTCCGGGACTACGGAGTAGCAGTCACCTTCAAGTCGTCAATATAAAGCACCGGCGCTCCAGCCCTGTCCGCTGCGCTGAAATCCGCACCTATGCTCAAGGTGCCCAGGTTCACTTTCTTAATACTCCGCCACGCATAGTTCTTGATCACCTGCTTGCCGTCCAGAAATAAATCAAAGGTCTTGTCCGCCTGACGCAGCTCCGCTTTGATGGCGTACCACTTGCCTTTTTCATACGGTCCCAGATCAGCCCGCTTGCCATCCGCAAAATCCACGGCGATTTTGCCGTTTTCAAAAACCACCAGCGCCGGAGAATCGTCCCAGTTGCTGCCTATAAATTGCAGGCTTATGTAAGGTTCATTCACCGGAACCATCACCTTCCATTCCACTGTCAGTGAACCGGTGGCAGGAGTTTTCCATTCCGCCGTCAGAATCGGCGAGCCGTTGGGCTTCGCTGAATTATCGCAGAAGCGGATTGATTTGCCCTGTTCGCCAAAGGCTTTTTCCGATGTCACCTCGATGAATCCAAAGAGTCCGTTCTCCGGGCCGCGCCACTGGTGTACCGGTCCGGAGTCAGGCAGTTCCCCGGCATTCATCCCGTCAAAATTTTCATCCAGCAGTACTCCGGCATTCGCGGCCGACGCCAGAAAACCAAAATTTGCTGCCAGGATACCAGTCGCAATAATAATTCCCAGCTGTTTTTTCATCTTCCCTCCTTAATCTTTAAATGGGTTCATAATATTATAATCCGTTATCAGACTTAGTCTATTGTTTGTGCGTTTTTCTTAAAAAAATAAATAAAATGACCATGCTATGTAATCACTAATTTTTTTGAAGCAACCTCCTCTGGTTTTGCGCCGGCGGAGAAATCCGGCACTACTGCGATATAGCTCTCATCGCCGCCCAGTTCCTTCCAGTGCTTATATAATTTATGCATAAAGTACAACATCAGCAGGAAGAAGAAGAGCTGCCATACCGGTATAAACGCATATGCTCTTTCTTTGCCGACCCATCTGCCCAGCACATCGATAAATATCCCGGCGAGTGTACCGTTGACGATCAACGATATGGAGCGCCACATGGCGTTGGCGGAACAGAACTGGCCGTAATGCGAGCGCGGGAAAAGACGCATGAACATCGGCGGATCAAGCACGCCGATCAATGCGCCGATCGGCGCGTTCAGCGCGACGGCGTACAGCATGCACAGATAATAGGAGGTCTGCGGCGACGGCTTGAAGAATATCCAGGTCATTCCCGCCGGTATTGCCAGCACGATCTGGAGTATTAAGCCTAACAGAACGATACGTACCGGATGGTAGCGGTCCGCCAGCCAGCCGGAAAGAATGATCATTATTCCGGTAACGATGCAGGAGGTTCCGGCGATCTCGCCTATGCTCTTTACATCAAGCCCGATAGACAAGGAAAAGAGCAATGCGAATGGTCCCGCCGCCCATGTTCCGGCGAAAGCCATACCCACCAGAAAAATATAGATATAATGCGGTCTGGAATGGCATTCTTTGCCGAAAGTGACAATTGCCGCCATGAGTCCGGATTTGTTTCCCGCATTGGGCGACGGCGGCGGATATTCTCCTTCCTTAACTCTCAGACACATCAAGCCGAAGCCGGCGAAATACAGGATGGCCGCCCCGATGAAGATTGCGGACGCATGGCTTTCAGCATAACGGAAGACAAAGAAATTATACAGAGACGCCGCAAGCATCGAGACGATTCTGAACCACGACATGAAACGCGCCAGCAGTTTTTCCGGCACGACGTCGTTGAACAGATACCAGAA
>CAIMFA010000041.1 GCA_903840185.1 uncultured Lentisphaeria bacterium
CAGGAATACGTTCCTGACCAGCCAACCAAAAATGCATGGGATGCGGCGGTAAAGTCTTTTCTCAAGATCTGTAAAAAATCCGTAATCGAAAGGCGGGCTTTGCCCGCAACCCGAAAGACAGTGATAACAGCCGGGGGAGAATATCCAATAACCAACACGGAATATCCAATATCCAAGGGGAACAGCCAGGAACCGGAAGGAACAGCCGGGGGAGAATATCCAATAGCCAACAGGGGGAACAGCCAGGAGTCAGGGGCAGAATGTTACAAAGATAAAAGTAAAAAAGTCTTCTCTGTGTCTTTGTGTCTCTGTGGTTAAATGAGGAGTTTCTGGAGTCAATAAAACGGTAGCGCCGGTCATCACAACCGGCTTTATAAAGGGGAAATTAATGAACTGGTCGGAAGAGACAGTTACCGTTTTCGGCGGCAGCGGTTTTCTTGGAAACCGGATTGTCCGGCAACTGGTGAATCTGAATTGCGGCAGAATTAAGTGTTTTAACCGCAGCGCCGCTCCGGCGCTGGAAAAACTCGGCGTCGAGGTCATCCGCGGCGACATCCGGGAGTCCGGAGTCGTGAATGACGCCTGCAAGGGTTCCACCGCCGTGATCCACACTTCCGCCAAAGCCGGAATATGGGGGTCATGGAGAGAATATTACGGCATCAATGTCGAAGGCACGATGAACGTGCTCGCCGCCTGCAAGTACAACGAAATACACCAGCTTGTTTATACCAGTTCGCCGAGCGTGGCCTATCCGCCGACGCGCGATATTGAGAATATTGACGAAAGCGCGCCCTATCCCGACTCCTATATCGCGCACTATCCGGCGACCAAAGCGATTGCCGAAAAGAAAGTCCTTGGGTCGCAGTATAAGGAACTGTCGGCGGTAGTTTTAAGACCGCATCTGCTATGGGGGCCTGGCGACCCGCATCTGCTGCCCCGGATTGTCCGGAAGGCCGCCGCCGGAAAACTGATGCGCGTCGGCGACGGGCATAATCTGGTGGACCTGACCTATGTTGACAATGCGGCATTCGCCCATATCAAGGCGCTGGAATATCTGAAAAACTGCGCACAGCCGCGCCGCAAGGTTTTTTTCATCAGCGACAATTCCCCGGTCAGGATATGGAACTGGCTGGACGAACTGCTGGCCAGATTGTCCCTGCCTACGGTAACGAAATCAATCTCCTACGACAAGGCTTATCTGGCTGGAATCATTTTTGAAACTGTCTATCGCGCCATTCCGTTTCTTGGCGAACCGCCGATGACCCGCTTCGTCGCGGGACAGCTGGCGTTTTCACATTATTTCAATATCAGCGCCGCCGTCAACGAACTGGGCTACCGGCCAGTGACCAATCCGGTAATCGCCATGAATGATACAGTTAAATGGCTGGAGCAAAACTTGCGTTGAAAATATGAACAAGATAGTTAAAATCAGAATATTCACGGCGCTGGCCGCCGCGGTCATTCTGGCGCTGGCCGGCTACGGCTGCGGCGAAACTGAGGATGCAGGCAGAGTCATGCATATCAGCGCCGGCGGCAGAGTCAAGACCATGGACCCGGCGCTGGCCGCTGACCTGGCCAGCCGCAATATCGTGGCGGCTTTTTATGATACGCTGCTGCAGTACGACTACACGGCGCGCCCCTATAAACTGATTCCGTCGATGCTGGAATCCATGCCGGTGATTTCCTCCGACCTGAAAACTTTCACTTTCAAACTGCGCGCTGATCTGCTTTTTCAGGATGACGCCTGTTTCAAGGACGGTGCGAAAGACCGCCGGGTGACCGCCCGTGACGTGGTTTTCTCTTTCCTCCGCATTGCCGACGCCCGTCTCTACAGCCCGGTATTCTGGATGTTCCGCGGCAAAATACAAGGCATTGACGACTTCCGTGAAGCGACCTCCCTGCTTAAGCAGGGCGATTATTCGCTGTATGAAAAAGGCATTCCAGGACTGCGCGTTATTGACGACCGGACATTTGTCATCCAGCTTAACGATCCCGATCCACGGTTCCTGTTTTCGCTGGCGATTCCTTATTCTTCGATTGTCTCCAGCCATGCGGTGAAATTCCACGGCGAAGCCATTGCCGGAAATCCGGTCGGCTCCGGGCCTTTCAGGCTGGACAAGTGGATACGGGACTACCGGATCACGCTGTCGCGCAACCCCGAATATCGCAAGGAACTTTTCCCGCGCGCGGAAAGTCCCGCAGACCGCACCCGTCCGCTGCCGCTGCTGGATAAAATCGTCTGCTATCAGATTAAGCAGCCGATTTCCGCATGGCTGATGTTCCTGCAAGGCGGCCTTGATATGAGCGCGCTCGACAAGGACAATCTGGACGCGGTCATCGGCGAAGACCGGCAGCTGGTACCGGCGCTGGCTAAGCGTAATATCAAACTGCTGCCGGTGCCGTCATTTGAAATCCGCTATGTCGGATTCAATTTCTCCGATCCGCTGCTGGCGGAAAACCTGAATCTGCGCAAGGCCGTCAGTATGGCGTATGACACCAATGCGCGGGTAAAACATTTCAATTATCAGTTGATGCCGGCGCAGGGTCCCGTGCCGCCCGGCGTGGACGGTTATGACCAGGATTTTAAAAATCCGTATTGCACTTACGACCTGGAAAAAGCGAAAGAACTGCTGAGTCTGGCAGGTTATCCCGGCGGGATTGACCCGAAAACCGGCGAACCGCTGACTTTGACCTTCGATCTGGCCGGCAATACCGCGGTTTACCGCCAGCTGGCGGAACTGATGGAGCGCGATATGAAGCAGATCGGCATCCGCATCACTCCAGCCTTGAACAGCCAGCCGCGTTTCTTCCAGAAACTGCGGCAGGGCAAGTTCCAGTTATTCCTGCTCTCATGGGTCGGCGATTATCCGGATGCTGAAAATTTCCTGCAACTTTTCTACGGCAAAAATGCGGGCAGCTGCAACCGGGTGTTTTTCCGTGACGCGGTGTTCGACGGCATGTTTGAAAAAATCATTCCCATGCCGGAATCTCCGGAGCGCACCGCCCTGTATAAAAAGATGATTGAATATGTCACCGGACAGTGCCCGTGGATCATTGAAAGCATTCCGATGACTTTCCAGTTGAATCACAGCTGGCTGGAAAATTACCAGCCCCATGATTTCGCCTTCAACCAGTGGAAATATCTCGCCATAGACACTGCGAAACGTACCGGGATGAAAAAGTCATTCCGTCCCATCGAATTGAAAGATCTACGACAGTAATTTTACAGAAGTCAGAAGTCAGAATACAAGAGAGACTGGAGTCAGGAGAACACAGATTACTGGAGACTGGTGACTGGCAGAGCCGTAAGCTCGATCCATATTAATCAAGGAATTGATGTCATTGCTCCTGGCATTATGATTGCACCGCAATCTTTGGAGTGCGGCACCCCTGCGCCGCTTTGGATTGTGTAAGATGCCAAAGCTGACCAGATATCTGTATCCGGAGTCAACACTTCGCCTCGTCGCTTTGCTGCTTGGATAATATTATCTGTCCGGCTATATTTTATGTTCGAATAACGCGTTGTTTGAGGATGAAAGCGAACGCAGGAAAAGGCGGCGGGGAATCAATGGATTACAGCACGAAACAACAAAAGTCAATATCTGACCACGATCTACCAACGCTAAAGTTTTATCCCAATGGCCGGTGGCGCAGTAACTATCGCGACCTTTCTAATTTTTTTTGATAAAATTTGCGATATCGCCAATCACTTCAATGGATACTTGTTTTTTTATGGAGTATTCTTCCGGCGTACATTCTCCATCTCCAGGCATAAATAAATGATTTAAATCGGGGTATAGTTTAAATTCAACATTGGCGTTTCCTGATAATTCCTTTTTCCAGAGGGCAAAATCTTTTTGAGTAACTTGGTAGTCCCGTCCGCCCTGGAGAATTAAGATTGCCCTGGTAATTTTTTTAGCCGTCTCCGCTGGCTTGTAATTTTGCAAGTCTAGCCAATATGAAGCCGGGGCATAAAAAATCTTCGTTTTTGATTTCATGTCTTCCGGTTTCACATTTTTTATGCTATTAACAATGCCTTTCATAGTATTCAGTTGAGCTTGCTTGTCGTTCATTGTCAGAGTTTTATTTTGCTTAAGTATATATTCTGTTTGGTCCATCAATAGGTCTTCAAATGGCCTGGCGGCCCCGGCCAAAATAATATAACCGGCGATAACGCTTCTTGTTTTTAAATCAATGCGCGGAATAAGCGTGCCTCCGAGACTGTGTCCAAGCACATATATTTTGTCAGATATTATATCCGGATTGTTCTTTAACATTTCAGCCGCCGCTATGGCGTCATCAACGGTTTCATCATTAACGGTAGAAATTTGAGACAAATGTTTGTAAATAAAAGTCCGTTTGTCATAACGCAGCGTTGCTATTCCTCTGTTCGCCAGGCCGACTGCGATGTCCATAAAAGGCATGTTAGGGCCAATTGTCTCGTTGCGGTCACCAGGACCTGAACCATGCACAAGAACGACCACCGGGAACGGCGGTTTGGTTTTGGGCAGAACCAACGCTCCGGGCAATTTCCACTCCCCATTTATAATGGTGGTTTCTTTTTCTACATAATTGCCAGAGATGCTTACTGGTTGACTCGCTGGTTCAACGGATGCGATAAAAAAGCCAACCAGCTTTTTCTCGTTGTTTATGGCAACCTTGAAAATAACTTTTACATCCTCAAATTCACAGGGAACGGAAACGACCACAACCCCATTGATAAATTGTTGATTAGTTTTTTCGGAGACGGATTTAAATTTGCCACTTTTCTCAATTATGGCATCCCAAAGCTGTTTTAAAGTTGCTGCTGATAATTGTGCCTTGACGGAAGGAGCAAAGCTATTGCTCAATTCATCATATTTGCCTGCGGAAAACTTTTCCATGGTCAACCTGCCGATAGCTGAATAATCTGTATTGCCATCCGGCGTATTGGCGGCAAATGATAAAAATGAAACTAAAACTAATATGCTTCCAAGCATAATTCCCTTAAGTTTTGCGGGAACTATCTTGCCGGTTGCGCTGTTACAATATTGCAATATCATGATGTTTTCTCTTTTCTTTATTGTTGCTTCTGTCAGTTCTGTCCGGCTATGACTTTTTTGATAATTTCGGCGACTATCTCCGGCTTTTTCGTGCTGATTGTAAATCTGCGGTCTTTTTTAGTGCGCAGCATTACTCCGTTATTGCCAAGAATAAATCCCCAGCCGCCCCACGGAGTATATTTAAATCCCCAGCCGCCAAAACGCGTTAAAGCATTAAATTCCACGGCTTCAACCGTTGCGATGTTGGTCATTTTTATCTTCAAGCAGGGTATTTTCAGCCAACCGAAAGTAACACTGAACTGCTGAGAGTTAATGATTAATTGAAAGCCTCCAATGAAAATTGAAATTAGAATAAATGCGGACAGCAAGATCATATCGAACTGAAAATTGCTGTGCAATATCATCAAGCGCGGGGCTGCCACCATCACCAATACCCCTGTCAGCAATGCGTTGATCCACCACGGATTATAGTTTTCCCAGTAAATCCAGTTGCGTTGGGTCAAATCCGGCATGGTGAAAGGATGAGACGGTATGGATTCATTTTCCGGATACTTGCGGAAGCGTTCGAGAATATAAGATGCCAGCCCAGGAAGTAAAAACGAGGCTATCATCCATGCATGGAAATGCGGCGACAGTCGCGGGGCACTCTGCTGTCCGGCATAGAAAGTTTGCAACAATACATTGAACATTATTCCGCCGAACCCAGACACTATAATTCCGGCAATATTGAATTTCCGTGTCCGAAGACGTACCATCCCCTCGTCAAGGCAGGCCATCGCCACGATAAATATAATTTGAAAAAATACCAATATCCATAATTCATTGCTGCTGCCAAAGCGATTAGGTATTCCGTCCAAGCCGAAATGAAGCGGCCAGCGCGGAGTTTTCGCCATAATCTGCAATAGCAAGGCGGATGCGATTGTCAAAACCACGGCAGGGATGAAGCCCCATTTGTTCCAATGAATTTTCTTAAACATGATCGGGTTCTCCATTTTCAAGGTTTTGGCGAACAAACTCTTTGAATTGACCGGGAGCTAACCCCCGCAAATAGGCTTCCCGTTCAAGATCACGCCATTTCTCAAGCAAATATCTTTTTGTTTCCGATGTCATGCCCCTTGCCTCCGGACGCGGACAAATCCGGGTGCGCCGCCCCAGACGCATAAGTATGATGCCTTCAGCCGCCAGCAATTTATAGGCGTGACGAACCGTATGCATATTGACATTGAGCAAACCGGCCATAGTCCGCACCGATGGCAGTTCATCGTCATAACTGAGCGTTCCGGCGAATAACTGCTGCTTTATTGCATCGGCAATCTGCTCATAGACAGGAATGTCTTTTGCATTTGATAAAATAATTAACACGCGGCCTCCTTTTTTCTGTTATAACAGTTCTATATCAACTATAACACTATTGCAATAATAATCAACCCGAGTATCAAATATCGAGGTAAAAACTTACGTTTACGTTTCAGTATTTTTCTGGCTTGCAAGTCAAATAGTATTGAAGTCAAATTTTGCCGATGTAACAAAAAATAAAAGCTAAAGTTTCCCACAATGTCCTATTAATATTCCGCGCCGCCGGAGCTAATTCCTGAATCTTAAATCCAGGTTTTGACTGAGCATAACCCTCCAGAAAAAACAGTTCTGAAATTCTAAAGTTTTCAGCAGCTATCAGTAATCTGTCTTCTCCTGACTTGAGTAGGTCGGTTTTGCCAAAACCACTTTTTGAGCCAGTTTCGGCGAAACTGGCCTACTTGACTTCCGGCTTTTATTTTTTACTTGGATATTATCCCCCGGTTGTTCCTTCTGACTCCTGGCTGTTCCACTTGGATATTGGATATTCCGTGTTGGTTATTGGATATTCTCCCCCGGCTGTTCCTTCTGACTCCTGTCTCCCGTGCCTTATATTAAGATGTTTCCTTATATTGATTACTTTTCATGTTCCGGCGGAAGGTGCCTGGCGGTACTCCGAAAAAGTTTTTAAAACAGCGGTTAAAGTAGTAGACATTCGGAATACCGACGGAGTTTGCGATTTCCTTTAAATCCTGTTCAGAATAGATCAGCAAATTACGGCTGCGGTGCATCCGCTCCTGCATTATGAGTTCCTGAAATGAATTGCCGAAAAGCGATGAAACCAGATGCCGCGCCCGTGATCCGGAAATGGAAAGCCGTTTCGCCAGCCCGGACAGCGTAATATCGTGATGCGCATTGTCGTAAATATATTTGCGGATAATCTCCTTGCGTCCGTGTTTTTCATCCGCCTCTTTATGATATAGAAACGCATAGTCCAGCATGCCCTGTCCGAATATTTGAAGAAGCGCGGCATATTTCTCCAGCTGCCCGTGATCCGCATATTTTAATTTCCGGTATTCACTCTTCATGCAGGCGAGGACATCTGCGGTCGGCCCGATCTCTTTCGATTTAAATACTCCGGCATAGATAATCAGCAGCAAGGCGTCGTCTTTCACCACTGGCACAATAAGTTCTTCCACGCCTTTCCAGCAGGAATGAATAAACGGCTTCAATTCTTTCAGCGCGATGCTTTCCACGGTGCGGGCACAGTTCCGCATGCATTGTGAATTCCAGTTTAACTCTGAATAGCGTCTTTGTTCGCAGTAGGGATGACCATGATGCTCTTTGCCAGCCAGGAAGGGTTCTCCGCTTTTTGAGAATAAAAGTCCGCGGTGATCGTGGATCGTGATTACGAAGCCGGAAATCTTTTCCAGCCATTTAACCGCGTTTCTCAGACCTTCGCCCGGATTATGGATGTCTATTTTATCAAAAAATTCCATTTTTTACCATTTATTGACCGCTTTGTATAAAGATACAGCCATTGAGTGCATTGTCAAATGTCTGCTTTGCAGATATAATCTGATGGTATAGGATTTGTATTTTAACAGGGATGTACAGGACAAGAAAAGGCCGCTTCAACATGAAGGACTTTCCGTGAGCGCCGGTCGTCTAGCGTTGCGAGGCGGACAAAGTAGGCCAGTTTCGCCGAAACTGGCTCAAAGGCGGGTTCGGCGACTCCGCCATACTAAAGGCAGTCAAAATATAAAGGGATAAAATATGAAATACTCAGTCAATATCGAACGCCAAATTTTTACCAATAATATCATCGAACCGGAACGGGCGATTCCTGTCTACGGCGAATATGATGTTGTGGTGGTCGGCGGCGGCCCCGCCGGAGTCGGAGCAGCGCTGGCGGCAGCCCGCGCCGGAATGAAGACACTGGTGATTGAAAAATTCGGCTGTCTCGGCGGTCTCTGGACAGTGGGGCTGCTCAATCCGCTTTTCGACGCCTGGGACAAAGGCGGTATTGCCGGCGAAATCGTCTCGCGTCTGCAGGCGCAGGGGGACTGGGGCGGTTTGTGGAATATTTCATTCAATCTGGAGGCGATGAAATATCTGCTTGATGTAATGGCAAAGGAAGCAGGGTTGAATGTTCTTTTCTACACGCTTGCCGCAGGCGCGCTCATGGATGGCAAATCCGTCCGCGGGGTCATTATTGAAAACAAATCCGGACGCAGCGCCGTCCCTGCCAAAGTCGTCATCGACTGCACCGGCGACGGCGACATCGCCTGGCATGCCGGATGCGAATATGAGTTCGGGCGGATGAACGACAACCTGCCCCAGCCCATGTCTGTGATGTTCAAGATCAGCGGCGCGGATTACACCCAGCCGGATTCCGAAGCCTTATACAATCTTCTGGTCAAACACAACGGACAGGCGGCGGTTGACGCGGTTCCATACAACCGCCCCTGGCTTATCCCGGTACCGGGCGAAACCGCCACCGCCGTGATCATGTGGACGCACATCCGGGGAGCCGACGGCACAAACGCGGACGACCTTACCCGGGCGGTCATCGAAGGCCGCAGACAGGTGCAGACGGCGGTAAAGCTGCTGCAAAATGTGAAAGATATATTTGGCGGAGTGCGCCTGGTCGAGACCGCGCAGCAGATCGGGGTGCGGGAAACGCGGCGCATTCTGGGCGAGTATCATATGGAGGCGGATGACCTCATTCGCGGCGCGGCATTCGACGACGGAATCTGCCGTGCGACGTTCTGTGTTGACATTCATTCTCCCGACTCTGACGAGCAGGTTTGCAACCATAAGGTCAAGCCTTACCATATTCCCTACCGCTGTCTTGTTCCGCTGAAAGTGGACCGTCTGCTGGTCGCCGGTCGCTGCATTTCCGGTTCATACGAAGCGCATGCGTCATACCGCGTGACCGGTAATTGCGTGGCTACGGGCGAAGCCGCGGGCACGGCGGCGGCGGAAAGTATCCGGCGCAACTGCACCCCGCGCGCGCTTGACGGCAGAATCGTCCGGGCAGTCCTGGAAAAGAACGGCGTCCGGTTATGATGAGGTTAATCCAATTGCTATAATGCTAATCCGATGTGAACTCATTTCAACGTCCAATATCCCGTCCCGCCCTGCGGGATCCCGCAAGGCGGGAGAATATCCAATGTCCAAGTGGGACAGCCGGAAGACAGAAGACAAGGGACAAGGATAGAGCTGAATATCCAATATCCCACACGGAATATCCAATGTCCAAGTGGGACAGCCGGAAGACAGAAGACAAGGGACAAGGATAGAACTGAATATCCAATATCCAGCACTTCGACTATACAAATCCCGCCTTCATTCGTCTTTTTTTATACCGGAGATGTCATTGAGCGTGATCATAAACTCTTTATTCTGCGCCGGCGCAGCCTGCAGATACGCACGGAATGTGGAGCCGTCACTGTGCAGCATGCGCATTTCCCAGGCCTGCGGTTTGCCGGTCGCCAACAGGGTCTTGCGTTTATGGTAGTAGATGTCCTGGTCTTCGGAAAGAATAAAACGGGTGAACGGCTGTTTGACCAGCGCGCCACGGTTCACGCCCAGCATGGCGGCCGTTTTGACATTAGCCTCACGGATCAAGCCTTTTTCGCTTAATGTGCAAAAACCTACCGGCGCCAGCTCGTAGAGGTCGAAATAGCGTCCGCGCAGGGCTTCCAGTTCCACATGCGCCCGGCGCAGCTCCTCGTTCTGCATTTCGAGTTCAACCTGATGCACCCGCAGCGCTTCCTCCGCCTGCATGCGTTCGGTGATGTCGATGGCGATGGAATAAATTAATTTTTCATCAGGGATTGGAGCCGCAGTCCATAGAAAATGGCGGATTGATCCGTTTTTGTGAATGTAACGATTCTCGAAATTAAGCGTCAGATTACCCCTGGTAAGACTCGCCCTTTCGGCATTGTTCCTGACAATGTCATCAGGATGAATAAAACTGGCGACCGGCTTGGAGAGCAATTCCTCCCCGGTATAACCCAGCAGCTTTTCCCAGGCGGGATTGACAAACTTGAGATAGCCGTCCATCCCGCTGACGCAGATCAGGTTGGGGGACATATTAACGATGCGGTCATATTTTTCCTCTGCTTTCATGCGCTCGGTAATATCGACAAAGTACCCGACTACGCCTTCGATCCTGCCTTCGGAATCAAGAATTGGAATTTTCGACATAATGCCCCATCTGGTTTTTCTGTTACCGGGAATGTAACATTCCTTGTCGATAATACTTTGTCCGCTGGCAATAACTTCCTTGTCCATTGCATTGTTTATTTTTGCTTCGTTTTGAGGAAAGAAATCATAATCGGTTTTCCCGATCACATCATAATTTTTATTCAAAGACAGGTTTTTTAAAAATTCTTCGCTGGCGGTTATATATTTGAGATCTGTTCCTTTAATGTAGAAAATAGAGGGCAGGGAAGAAACCATTGCGCCGATAAGCAGTTTGGCGTCAGACAGTTCCTTGATAATCCCCATAATGCCAGAAATCAGATACGTCTGACGGTTAAGATTTTTTGCTCTGTCTCCTGTGAGAACAGAACTGATGCTTGAAGCCAAAGGCGCAAGCTTGATTTCAGAAATTGTTTTTTCAGGATCTAAATCAGAAATCTCATTAACCGGAATTTCCAGTACTTTAGCCAGCATTCTTATTTTTGCTTCAGAGGGGATTCTGCCGGCATTCTCCCAGGCGCCGACAGTCACTCTGGATATGCCCATCATTTTTGCCAATTCTTCCGCGGTGATTTTTTTGCGCTTGCGAACCATTTGTAAGCCCCCGACGAGTCCATGACACGGAAGGCGGCGCGGGATTTTGAAATTCTGGATTATTTCTTTTCCCTTGCTGCTTTCCAGTTATGTGGCAGCAGATCAGCCAGCTTCCGGAATGGATGGG
>CAIMFA010000042.1 GCA_903840185.1 uncultured Lentisphaeria bacterium
CTTTAGAATTTTAGAACTTTAGAACTTGCACAGGGGTCTGCAGCAGTGCCGTCCGTCATGGACGGCTGCCCAATAATGACAACCTTAGCCGGTTGTCCAATGTTGTTTGACAATTAAAAATAGTTTAGTTAAAAAGTCGGAATACGGCCGGCCTCCCATCTTTAAAAGCGGGAGGCCGCGCCGGACATTTTATTTGCGCAGCGCTTCCAATGCTGGCAGCGTCTTGATCAGATGATCAGAGCTTTCCTTTAAACCGCCGGGGCGGTTGCGGGACAGCCAGAGTTGTTCGTGAATCCGCTTGATTGTTTCAAGGTCATGTTTGAGCGGAAGATATTCATCCTTGCGGCGCATGAACGCGATGGCTTTAGCGGCAGCATGCCGGGCCATCCGGATATTATTGTGCAGTTCGGCTTTAACCAGGTCACCATCCGGGATACCCGGAGCGGACAACGGTATCTGCGCCGCCAGGCGGTCGAAATCCGCGATGCATTTTTCCAGCGCCGGAACTTCAATATCTTTGAGGAATTCTTCCGGTTTGTCTTCAAAATTATAGAACAGCAACCGGTTGAATACAGTGCAATTGCCGGGTCTGGCCTTGACATGCTCAAGTACTTTGCCCAGCTCATAAACGGTTTTCCCCAGTATGCCGGTGCTGTCTTCAAAACACAAGGTGTTCAAGCCCTTCACGAAATCCGTATTGCGGCTGGCCTTGTATGACCATGAGAAACAAGCACCGCACAGAATACCGAGATAGCTTACCGGCAGATACTGGTGATGTCCGTTATCGCCCCAGTCGGTATTAAGAAAACCTTCAGCGCCGTATTTTATGCCGTGCTCGGCGGCATTGGCCAGATTAGCGATACAGTTGGCAGTGCGTCCGGTCAGCGAACCCCAGCTGGAAGTGCCGGGGCAGACATAAAACGGGATGCCGGATGAAGCAAACTGCCGGCATTGCTCATTGAACGGATGAGTGGCCTCGTAGCCCCAGTTCAACGCAATGATATTTTTCGGCAGTTCCTTAATCAATTCCGGTTCATGGAGGATAATATCCCCCCAGAACATCATCCTGCGGTCATATTTTTCAACCAGTTTGTGTATTTTCAGCAGGAAATCCAGGTAAACGCGGGTTTTGCCGGTCTTTGCGGCAAGCTTTTTGCTCCACCCCTGCCCCAGTTCCCAGGTTTCGTCACAGCCGACATTGAAATACCGGCTGGCGAAATTAGGCAGAAATTCGGAATAAAGCCTGTTCAGGAATTTTAAAGTATCGGCATGCGGTTTCAAAGTAGATCCGCATTCAGCCCAGGTATCATTCCATTTTTTGAAACCGTCCGGGCATTCCGCCAGATGTTTGTATTCAGGATACTTCAACCAGCGCTCAAAATGCCCGAAGGAGTTTAAGTTGGGAACAAGTTCAATAAATCTTTCAGCGCAATACGCCTCCAGCCGGATGATCTCCTCCGCAGTAAAGGGCGAGGTATCACGCCAGACAGTTTCATGGGCGGAAAACGCGAAAGAGTGCTCCATGTAAAGCTGAAGTTGATTCAGCTTCATTTTTGCCAGCAGGTCAATATATGCCAGCATGGAATTCATAGTCGGAACTTTGCAGCGGCTGACGTCAAGCATTACGCCGCGGTTTTTAAAATCCGGATAATCGCTGATTTTACAGCACGGCAGCATGACGCCATGTTCTTTAATAATCTGAATCAGCGTTTGCAGCCCGTAGAAAATACCGGCTTCGTCAGACGCCTCCAGCTGTGCGCCGTCTTTACCCACTTCCAGCTCATATCCCTGCGGGGCAATATTTTCAGTCTTCCTGATTACCAGCAATACCCTGCCGGAAGCCGGACAGCCGCCAATGGTCTTTACCGGCTGTGTCAGGATGCGGGACGCTTCGGCGGAAAAATCACAGATATGCTTTTTCAAGGTCATGGAAAAATCGTCTGAAAAACAGACCCATTCGCAGCCGGAAATATTCACGGTCATTTTACTTGAAACAATTTTTCTTGGGGCAGGGAAAATCGCAATACTCATTTATTTAGCATTACCTTTTATTTTTTGACTTTATATTAGAATTAAAGATTTTGTTTACGCCCGATGACTTTGACGAATGAGAGAATGTAATTTTCGACAATTTTAGTCTCTTCTGAATTCAGGTCATTTGTACAAAGCCTGAATCCCAGGGCGGTATCTCCGGATAAACGGACCATGCCTCTTATCAGATACATAAATTGTCCGGCAGGAGCAGGAATATCTTTCTGTTTCGCCAGTTCGGCGTCGGTAAAACATGCCTTAAAACCGTATGTGCCTTTATAATCAATATTCTCCAGCGTTACTTTCTTTTCGACAGAGCCGGGAACATATTTCTGGCTGGACTCCATCACCGCCATCTTCATTTTCTCAGGGGTATCAAACTGGCCGCGTTCTTCAGTGTCACGCATAAAGTAGAGCATCAGCAGGAAACTTTTCTTATCTTTCGGCGTCACCGTGACTTCAGCAACGTCCAGTACCCGCAGTCTGGTCACCGCGACATTCCAGTCATTATTATCACTGACCGTAAAAACATCTTCCGGCGATATTTTTAACTGATAAGTAGCGGCACGAACTGACACAAAACTCAGAATAAGAAAAATAACCAGCAGGAGTTTTTTCATAATCTTCACCTCAATAAATTCTATTGTTTTTCCGGTTCAATGACTACCGCGGTACCGTAACAGAGGACTTCTGTACTTGAGCTCTGAACGCCTACTTCAGAGGCATCGTAACGCATCCCGACAATCGCATTCGCACCCATTTCCCGTGCATGCTGGAGCAGCAGATCATACGCCTGCTGCCGGGCCTGCTCGCACATCTCGGTATATGAGCCGATATTGCCGCCGATGATGTTCTTCAACCCGCCCATGATCCCCTGCGCAATCGTCGGCGAACGCACAATGATCCCGCGGGCAACACCTTTGTATTCCTTGATGCGATACCCTTCAATCGTAAAAGTCGTTGTTACCGGCATACTCATAATCGTCTCTCCGCTTAAAATTACGCAATATATTTATCAGTTCCGGAGATGTTCACGACTTCGCCGAAATAGATGTGGTGAAAATCGCTATCCGGATAGCACTGCGGGATGATCTTACTGTCGAGGAAGTTCCCGCCCTTGAACTCATCTTTGTAAGTTACGCGGCACTCAATGATCAGTTCGGCTTCGTCAAAGCCGGGCGAAGAAACATGTTCAGACGGGATCATGGTCAAGCCGCATTCTTTAATTTTGTCAACATCCCGTCCACTGTGGGCGCCGCAGAAACTGAGCAATTCCTTCTTGTCTTCGGGGAGCGAACAAATCGTGAAATTACCGTATTTTTCTATAAATTCACGGGTGTAGCGCTGCGGCCTGACGGCTGCGATCACGACAGGTTTATTCCAGATGGTCCCCATGAATCCCCAGCTGACGGTCATGGTATTGCCTTTGCCATTAACGGCATCGCCGCTGGTAAGCAGCATCCAGCCTTTGTTCAAAATCTTAAAAATATCGGTATTGAATTTATCCAGTTCGATCTTTTTTCTATTCATTCTCCTGCTCCAATATGGATTAATGATTATTGTATCATGTATAATAATCAGATATAAGCAAAAATCAACCCGGCACACAGACATTTTCGTATTATCCGGTGATAAGATTCAATCATTGACCGGCTTACAAGTATACGAATATTATATTTGTGTCATGAATTAAAAACTGATGAATCTATTGACTGTCCGGAGTTTGATGATATAATCATTACAAACTAAATTTGGAGAATCAATGAAAAATATAATTCCTGCCGGAGTCATGTGCGCGTTACTGCTATCAGCCGCTGCGCAAAGCAAAGCGGAAAATATCGAGCTGAAACTTCAGACATGGAAGATTCAGTCGCAGAAACCGGCGGATGGCGCCGGGAATATCCGTGATGGCTTAATCACGCTTACCCGCGGCAAACTGGGGGCGGAACCGTACATGCTCCGCGCATATAACGACGTTCCGGTAACGCCGGACACCACTTTTGTGCTGTCATATGAGGTGAAAGTTGAAGGCGAAGGTTCTGCTCAAGGCGTCATTTTCAACGGCGATCAGCAACGCAAGTGGGACGAAAAGAACCTGAAATATACAGAATCAAAAAATAAATGCGACTTTACTCAGGTCTCCACGATCATTACATCTTCCAAAAGCACTTATAATCTACGTCTGGACTTGCGGGCGAACGGCGCAAATACCACAGTCACCTACAAGAATATCACGCTGAACAAGCTCGGAGAAAAGAAAGATATCGTACTGACACCGTCAAACAGCAGCGTTACGCTGGACGGCAAACTGGACGATCCGTTGTGGAAAGACGCGGTTAAACTCTCGCCGTTTCATGTCCTCGGCGATGTAATGCATCAAAGTACACTGAAAAATGAAGTGCTGCTGGCGGTCAAAGACGGTTATCTGTATATCGGCTACCGCCTGGAGGAACCGAATCCGGCTGGAATTAAAGCAATCAGGCCTGCTGACGCGGCGGCCTTGGAAAACACGCTTGGAATATATGCCGATGATTGTGTGGAAACATTTCTATCCACCGATCAAGTATCCTATGCGCAGGTCATTGTCAATGCTACCGGTTCCAGGCACTGGGAACAGGTAAATACCGGGGCACCCAGCCGCACCTGGTATCCATCTGAAGCAGGCAGTTTCACTGGTGAATGGGATGCAAAATCGGTTGTCGGCGCAAACGAATGGACTTGCGAGAAACGTATAAAATTAAGCGATTTATTCAGAAAAAATATCGGCGGCGAGCAGACGCTTTTTGTCAATTTCACCCGTCACCGCACTCAGGGCAAAGAAGAAAACCTTACATGGGTTCCGCTTCCCGGTCAATTTTTTGCGGTGCCGAAAGAGTTTGCCGTTATTAAACTAAATCTTCCAGCGATTGCTGACACATCTGATAATGAAACGCCGGTTGCGCCAGTCTTTACCAGGACACTGTCCGTGCCGGATTTACTGCTGGCCGGAGTGCCGGTGAAACTCACTAAAAATCCCGGGGAATTCAAGCTGCCGTTGAACATAAAGATTAACGAGCAGAATGTTGTCATTGATAGCGGGGTTAAGAAACTGCTGGAGAATGCGCTGCATGTTTCCGGAGGCGGCGAGGCTGTGCTGACTTTGGCGGTGGCCGATGTGTTCGATGATCCTTCACTTAAGGCGGCGGAAAAGGAAAAACTAAAGAGTCCGGAAGCGTTCAAAATAGAACTTGCCCCCGGCAGGGCGGCAATCACCGGGCGAACTAAGGATGGCGTGCTGCGCGGTATCGCCACGCTTATTCTGATGGCGAACCGGGCGCGTCTCACGGATGGGAGCGCCCTGCCCGCGCTGACATTGTACGATGCGCCGCGCATGGCATTCCGCGGCTGGCAGGTCGGCGGCAAATCGCTGGAATCGCTGAAACGCACTATTGACGCCGGGTATCTGCTGCGCTTCAACAAACTGTTGATTTACCTGGACAGTTTTGGCGGGCCGACGCTGTTTCCATTCGACAGTTATCCAGTCGGAGGCAGGACGTGGACGAAACCCGAGCTGGTCGAGGCGTTCAATTATGCAAGAGCGCGCGGGCTTGAACCGATTCCATATTTTGCCTCATGGGGACGTACCCAGTATTTGAAAAACATGCCGGGCGGCGCCAAACTGCTGGTGGATGATCCGGAAGCCGTTCAGAAGGGATACGCCAATCTGGATGCGGCCAATCCGGAAGCCTGCAAGGTCATGCTCAAACTTCAGGAGGAAATCATAGATACGCTGAAACCGGATGGCTTCTGTGTTGCGCTGGACGAAATTCATTTCGGCAAGATAGTGACTTCGCCGGCGGCGAAGGCAAAAAACTGGAAGCCTTCAGACTGGCTCGTTGAAGCGGTCAAAGCCAGCGATGAGTTGTTCAAGAAAAAAGGCGTTAAAATGTACATATGGGGCGATATGCTCGACCCCGGACAAAACGGCAAACATCTGGACATGACCGGCAAAGAACTGCTCGCCAGACTGCCAAAAGATATTGTAATTCTTGACTGGAAATATGACGGAAAACTGGATTATACTGTGGATTATCCATCGATAAAACTGTTCAAAGAATGCGGATTCACGACTGTCGGCTGTCCGTGGTTCAGACCCAGAAGCATTCCGAGTCTGGCGTACTCCATTAACAAGCACCAGTGCGCAGGCTTGCTGCTGACTTCATGGAACAGCACTAATATCAGCGAATTACTACCGGAAGTGATCCGCGCCACGTCTTTGACCGCATATTACGCGTGGTCGCCGGAGGACTGCGATCTGGAACATCTGCAATTCCTGCCGGATGCGATCATGCAGGGGGCGGCGTACTGGACCGGAATGAAATCTCCGGACGGCAAAATAACTTCATTGAACGTAAAGGATGGTTTGTCCAGTAACAGAGAATTGACAAAAATGATAGGCGTTCCTGCAAGTACAGATACCGCATTCATAGCCGCTCCGTTTAAAAAC
>CAIMFA010000043.1 GCA_903840185.1 uncultured Lentisphaeria bacterium
ATTGCCGACCATTTCGCCGGAATGCTGGTGGCGTTTCCCTCCTGGGAAACGTTTCTGGATAATCTGTTTAAAACTTCGCTGCAGGACAAGTCGAATTATTTGTACTGCATGATGTACCGTAACACGCTGCTCTATAAAGTCGGGGCCGGATTCAAGAATGATCTGGACAATGATGTTCTGAGCAAACTGCCAACGACCCAGGTGATTCCGCTGAACATAGACAAGAAAGGTGTGCTGGTGCCGGTTGATGGCGAAGATTTCCGCCAGGGGAATTATGTCGGCATTAAGCTGCCGGTGGATTACACGCCTTTCCGGCTGGTTTCGCTCCTGCCGAAACGCTCGGTGCTGTCTTCCGACCAGTATATGCAGCTGCTGCTGATTTTATTTGTTCTGCTGATTGTGATTCTGGTCGGAATTGTTTTTATCGCATATAATTTCATGCGCAATAAAATTCTTGAGAATAAGCTCAATGATGAAAAATTGCGCAAAGAGCTTGTGGAGACGAAAAACGCCGAACTGGAAAATCAGATCCGCGCTAAGAACGCGATAGAAAAAGAACTTAAGAAAGCGAAAGAGCAGGCCGAGGCCGCCAATGACGCCAAAAGTATTTTTCTGGCCAATATGAGCCATGAACTCCGTACTCCGCTCAACGGTATTATCGGTATGACTGAACTGCTGAATGAAACAGATTCCGAAACTGAGCGCAAGGAGCTTGCCGGCATTGTTCTTAAATCATCCTACTCGCTGCTGACAATTATCAACGAAATCCTGGATCTGTCCAAGATTGAAGCAGGCCGGCTGGAACTGGAGCAGAATGAATTCGACATTAATGATATAAGCGTCGCGTCACTCAAATCACTGCTGCTGCGGGCGCAGGAGGCCGGTATTCAGTTCTCCTGGTATATTGATCCGCTCATTCCGAAATGCCTTATCGGCGACTACAATAAACTTATGCAAGTCATTGTCAACCTTGTCTCCAATGCCATTAAATTCACCCCGGTAGGGTCGGTGCTGCTGAAAGTTAAAATGAAGAAACTGGAGGAAAGCAGCAATAAAGTCTGGATTGATTTCTCGGTTAAAGATACCGGTATTGGAATTCCTGATGAAAAACAGCGGGTCATTTTTGACGCGTTCGTGCAGGCCGACAGTTCCGTTTCCAGAAAATACGGCGGTACCGGTCTCGGGCTTTGTATTTCCAGCAAAATTATCAATCTGCTGAACGGGCGCATCAACCTGAAAAGCGATCCCGGCGTCGGCAGCGAGTTTTACTTCACTTTGCCGTTCGCATACAGGGTAAAGAAGACTGAGGCTCTGATCAGTAAATCAGGCTCTGTTTCGCTGCTGGGGCTCAAACCCGGCTTGAGAATATTGCTGGTTGAAGACAACAGTGTCAACCGCATGCTGGTAATGAAACTTTTTGAAAAGTCAGACCTTGTGGTGGAGCAGGCAGAAAACGGCGCTGAAGCAATTGAGGCATATCGCAGCAAGCAGTACGACATGATTTTCATGGACCTGCAGATGCCGGTCATGGGCGGCCTGGCGGCCACTGCCGAAATCAGAAAAATTGAGCAGGGTACCGGACATCATGTGCCGATTGTCGCAATGACCGCCAATGCCATGAAGGAGGACCGCGAAGCATGTATGAGCGCGGGAATGGATGATTTTATTACCAAGCCTGTCAAGAAAGATATTCTCTACGAAAAGGTGACAAGATACCTTTCCGGAGAAAATACCCCGTAAGTACCACATTTTTTCATTTTTTTACGGATTCTGATTTGAATTTCCGCTTTTTTCAAGCATATTTCTAACCCTGTAACAGTTACTTGTTATGTGCGCCCATAGCTCAGTTGGTAGAGCAAATGACTCTTAATCATTGGGTCGGAGGTTCGAGTCCTCCTGGGCGTACCACTTTTATCCCCTTCAAAATG
>CAIMFA010000044.1 GCA_903840185.1 uncultured Lentisphaeria bacterium
ATGATCGCGATCACCACGAGGAGTTCAATGAGTGTGAAATTTTTACTATGATATTTCATGTGCTTTCCCGTCTTTCGAGCATCAATACTTGATCCGGTGGACGCCGGTATAATTTGCTTCATGATAAACTCCATTGGTTAAAATGTTCTCATTCATATACAATTATGATTATAACTCTGAAAGGCGACTTAGTCAATTGCACAAAACGGACAATAGTTTCGGAAAACGGACAAATGCGTAACAGTTAAACTGAATAATTCAGTGCTGTTTTTGATCCTGTCGATAGTGCAAGGCATCGACCTTGGCTCATTAAACATCAGCCAAGCTACAAAATTATTTTCATCTCCAGACTGTTCTTATCTTTCAGGAAAGTAATGTATATGCTGGCTATACAATGCAAGGAACAGTGTTTCTGTCCTTTAAAATCTCTCGCCGTTAGCTTATGTCATGGGTTCGCTTGAGTGCGTATCGAGACTGCAATAGAGCCTGGCCGTTCCTCTGTGCCTCCTCCGAAACTGCCAATAAGATAAGGAATCCGCCCCCCTTCTATGATAGTGTCTCCATCATATACCAGGATAACTAGCTCCGCAACTCCGTTCTTGGTTGCCAAGTCCTTCAAACGGATGCTGAACAGTCTGTCATAACCGCCCTTCTCCGTCTTCGCCTTGGCTATCTGCTCATAAGGTTTCCCGAAGCGGTCGCGCCAGCTTACGACGATGTGGTCAGCTCCGGTTGGGACTATATCGTCATCCGTTACCCTGACCTTGATATAGAGACTGTCGGCATCGCGCAGGAAAGTCGCTCGGGCTGATAGGTTGGCGGTGTTGAAGACGGTACCCGGGAAGATGGCGGGGTCGCTTGCTCCAAGCCAGAAGCTGCTGCCTTTGATGATTTGACTTTCGTTGTCGAGCGCAATTGAAGCTCCAGCTTTCCAAGTAGCCGGATTATCGAGTGGGCCGGAGACCAGAGGCGGCTCAATGGCTTTCTGCTCCTGTGCTCCTGCGTTCAGAAGCTCCAAGGGCGAGGCGGAGACCAGATAGACGGGCAGTTCAGTCAGTGTTAGCGTGAATGTTCCAGTTGTCTCGTCACTCACGTTGCCGAAAAGGTCGTATCGCTTGACGGGAGCGGAAGCTTTGACCTCCGCTGCCGTCTTTTCGCGCTGAGTGTCGTGCCAGAGGACGAGGACATAACCTGCTGAGCCGCGCCAGGAATATACTTTGCCGCCTGGCAGTTTCAGTTCATTGAATTCTGAGCCCAGGTCTGTCATATAGGCGAAAGCGGAGTCCATGGCGAATCTCCAGGACGGAGCGCCGTCATACAGTCTCGTGGCGAACTGGCCAATATCCTGACTGTCGTTCTGGGAATCCAGCGATGGCTTGATGGAGTAGGGCATGCGTGCGTTGAAGAAACTGATGTAGAAACGGGCACCCTTGAGCCGGCTCTGGAGCATCTCCTCAAAAAGAAGGCGCAAATTGGTCAGCTTGGTACCAGCCAGGCCGCGCTCGGTATTGGCCCATGGACTTTGCGGATAGACGGCGGCCAGGTCCTTGAGCACCCGCAGTACGTTATCCTTTCCTCCGTATCCGTGTACGCCGAAAATGTCGAATGGTGGCTGCTGGGAATGCTTTTTCGTCTCGACAAGGAAGCGCGGAACGAACGTCTCCCGTCCTGGCGTCCAGAGTCCGCAGGTAACTCCTACGCTGACCGTCAGGGCAGCCGGGTCGCCAGCTTTCACGCCCCTGTGGAAATACGTCAGATCGCGAGCGTAGTCCTCCGGCGTACTCCACCAGTCGAACTCCTTGTTCGTCCTCGTGTACTTGGCATCCTTGAAGATTATCCGGTCATACTCATTCCCGAATTCGTAGTAACGGATCAAACCCTTGAGTTTGGAGGCGAAGAAAGTCATTTCCTTCTCGAATCGCTCCGGGTTTTCACTGCGATAAGTCAGGGAGCTGTAATTCCACGGGTCACTGTCTGTCTTCACGTTATATTGCTTGACGAGTCCCCTGATATAATCGGCGTTAAAGTCAGCGGATTCGAATGGGGCAGGCTGAGTCCAGAGCACTTCAAGGCCTTTGTCGCGCCTCAGTTCCACTGCCTGTCTGGCGATAAGCCAATTCTCCTCAATGTTGGTTTGCATTATATTCGTATAGGGTACGATTGCAAGTCTTACGATGCCATAACCAGCAAGCCGCAGATCCTCCAGTTCCGCAGCGGTGAGCAAACTGTCCTGCGTGCCAAGCCATGGCGTTGTTCTACTGGCAGGAACTACGAGAAAATGAGTTCCGGTTTTGAAGCTGTCTGCACCGCAAGTCAGCATCATGCTCAAGGAGTAATAGCCTTCCGGCAGTTGCCCGATGTCAATATCCTTGATGGAGGAGCCTGCTTCGAATTGAAAATTGAACGTACGCTCAGTGCCTGCCCTGTTGTCGGAGCGTTCTGCTGCAATCTTCAAGATTCCTTCACCATGCGTGGCGGCTGTAACAGGCAGTTGCAGTTTAACGGTTTGTCCGGCAGGAAAGACATGACGCGCAGGCCAGCCTATTTCAAATGGTCGCTTCACAGAGGTGTTTAGGTAGCGGAGGTTGTGAATCAGCAAAATACCGCGTTCCTTCTGCGTCGATGTGAAGACCAGCGAATCGACAGTCTCTCCAACAAACTCCGCAGCCTCTGTCTTCGGCTCGAAATCCTTCTTATACTCCAATGTGTACTCGCTCCATTTGCCCGGCTCAATGGGCAGGATACTGCTCTTGATCCGGACATTTTTCATCTTGCCTTGCGCATCGCGTGCCTGGCCTGTAGCTTCTATTTGGACTTTTGCGGAAGTTTTCAGGCTTTTTAGAGAGACCCGGAGTGTGTTGTGGGGCAGGCTGAACGGATGGGAGTAGGTTTGGCGGAAATATGGCGGATAGAGGTTGATGGCGTTGACTTTCCCCTTTTCCTGATCATCCGTGACTGCTCCATATAGTGGTTCATCCGTTGGGAAGACGGCGATGCTGGATGGCGTGTCGGTTCCAGCAAAAGTAGCGACAAACGCCTGGGCCGCCGACATGCCAGCCAGAAAAAACAGGAGAAGGACGGGAAGTTTCATGTCAGAATCCCAGCAACTGGTTTGAATATGAAACTGAGCAGTCCGAAAGGAATATGTTTTTGTTAGCAAAATCGTAGTAGCTGCGGAGTGTCACATGGGCATCAATAAAGAGCGCGTTGGTTGTGAGTTTACCATGACGCATCCAAGCCACTCTATTTCCGTTACCTATTAACATAATAGGTGGCCGCCAACCTTCATAAGTCGGATCTGGAGTGGCGATAGAGTCAAAGAGACTGACGGTGTTTGATGGCATCCTTATCCGTCCGGCTTTCCATATCTTGAAGTCAACCGGATCGACCACATTGGATGGATAATTGTTTAAATAGCCGTTTTTAACATAAGATACAAGACCGAGAGTCGTGGCTGCCTTATTTACCGCAGGTGTATCGCTCGGACAGGTGGCCATAAGGCGGAAATGGATGTAGTTTCTATAATAGCCAAGCATGGGGAATGGCTTGAGTGAACTGCTATTGTCACATGACCAGCTGACTTGAGATGGAGAGCTTTGGGTTATCGAAGGCGCCAGTAGCTGGTCGTAGTCTGATGAGTACATGGCTTCAGTGAGTCCAAACTGTTTGAGTTTATTGGTGCAGCTAATGGTCTTGGCTTTTTCGCGCGCTTTATTCAATGCGGGCAGCAGCATTGAGGCCAAAATTGCGATGATCGCGATCACCACGAGGAGTTCAATGAGTGTGAAATTTTTCTGATTCAACCTTTGACAGCTTATTTTAATTTGTCCGGTTTTAGTTAAATGTGACATTGTTTTTCCTTTCTGATATTTAAGTTGCTGCTTACTCACTACTATACTTAGTATAGTATGTGGAGTTTTAAAAGTAAATACCAGTATGCGGACATTGATTGCGATAAAAGGACAACTTAGCTTTTGTTTACCTGTTTGGAGTATGCCAGCGGCGTTATGCCGGTATGTTTTTTAAAAAATTCACAAAAATAAGAATCTCTCCGGAAACCCAGGTTGACGGCGATCTCCTTAACTGAAAATTTAGGATTATACAGCATCTTCTGGCTGGCATTCAACTTGCGCTGAATGATATAATTACCTATGGAATAACCGGTTTGTTCGGAGAAAATGCGATTTAGATGACGCACTGAAACGTTTAATTTTTTGGCTAGATAGCTCAAACTGATTGAATATGAGAGACGCTCTTCGATAATTTGTTTAGCCGTCACCACTAAGTCGTCCCGGTCATAAGATATTTTGTGCTCATTGCTGTTATAAATCAGATAATCAGCAAAATAATGCGAGAAAAGTTTAAACAGAAATTCATAAATATAGAAATTGATTTTTCCGATAAAAACCGTATCCGCGGAATTCAGTTCCACCAAAAGTTTTACTTCAAATTCATTCATAAACTCTAAATTGTCAAAGGTGTAATTATGTTCGGCAAGAAACTTCATTATCTCATCAAAAAACAACCTGCCTCTTTCATTCTGCGGGACCATGTCAAGTAAAAAGCCCAAAATGATGGAATTATCCTTTTGCAAGATTCGTTGATGGGGGGTCTCCGGCGAAAGAAAGATAAATTGCTTGTCTGCAGATGATATTATTTGCAGTTCATCGCCAAATTTGTATCCCATGCTGCCATTAAGCATCCAGGATAATTCTGCAAACCGGTGTTGATGGACGGGGATTGGCTTTTTATCTTTATCTTTGGTAAAGTGAAATACTACCGGATGAATTTTCAACCCGCCAAGTATAATCGGGCTGAACTCGGAAGTACAGTGGCTGAGAATCTTATTGTAAAGAAAGACCTGTTCCATAATATACATTCAAAAACTGTTGATGAGTTACAATAACTATAAAACCTTGTTATCAATATAAATGCTTGCTTCCAGAATGCAATACTTCGGCAGTTTGTAACACATATGGTTAATCACTGTAAGGCACCGTTGAAATTTCCGGGTAGTGAACAATGTTACGCCTGCAGATTCTATCTTAAAACATTTTGTTTGCCGTTTCTTTTATATTTCATAATATTGAGCCAATTGCAAAACTCAAGTTTTGCATGAATTTAGAATTTAAAATCTAGAATTCAGAATGAATTTTGAACTAAAATCCGGATTTATTCTGACTCCTGACTCCTG
>CAIMFA010000045.1 GCA_903840185.1 uncultured Lentisphaeria bacterium
ATCCAGGCCGAAAACTTCTTTATCCGCACCGACATCCTGTGTAAAAACGGCAAACGCATTGATTTGATCGAAGTGAAAGCCAAATCATATGACCCATTCAAGTGGGAGAACGGGCTCTTTCTTAATAAAAGCGGCAATATCGATACTGCCATGCGGCCGTACCTGGAAGATGCCGCCTTTCAAAAATTTGTACTTGGCCTGGCCTGCCCTCAATTCTGCATTCAGGCCAGTCTAATGCTGGCGGATAAATCCAAGGTCGCCGCGACGGATGGTTTAAATCAGAAATTCCGGATAGTAAACGATAATGGCCGGAAAGGGTGTGTAATACAATCCCCGCTAACGCCTGAAGATTTGAGCAATAAATTACTGACTGCGGTGAACGTCGATCAGATTATTGAACAGATCTACCAGGAAACGGTCATGCCGGAAAATCCTTTGTGTGTCCCATGGGAGCCTGATTTCAGGGAAAGAGCCAAATGTTTCGCCGAAAAGTATGCCGGAGACGAAAAAATTCCCTGCCGGATATCCAAGGAATGCAAGGATTGCCAGTTCGATGCTTCGCAGCAGGATCTGGCCAATGGCTTGAAAAGCGGCAAGCGCGAATGCTTTGCAGAACAATTAGGCTGGAGTGGCGCCGATTTTGACGAACCGACGATTTTTGATGTATGGAATTATCAGGACAAGGAAAGGTTGCTGGCGGAAAACCGCATCAAGATGAAAGATATGCTGCCGGGTGATTTCTCCAATAAAACTAGTAATTGCGGCATGGCCCAGGGCGAACGGCAATGGCTGCAGGTAAGCAAAGTTAAAAACAGCGATAACACGCTTGCCTGCCTGAAAGACCAGCTTAAAGCGCAGCTGGATTCCTGGGTCTATCCATTGCACTTTATCGATTTTGAAACCTCGATGGTCGCTATTCCATTCATGGCAGGCAGGCATCCGTATGAAGGTGTAGCCTTCCAGTTTTCGCACCACATCCTGTACGAAGACGGCAGGGTCGGGCATGCCGGGGAGTTTCTTGAAACCACTCCGGGCCAGTTTCCCAATTATAAGTTTCTGGATGAATTAATGCGCCAATTGTCTGAAGACAATGGCAGTATCTTCAGGTACTCCAACCATGAAAACACTTTTCTGAATACTATTTACAATCAGTTGAACGATGATCAGTCGGTTGCGGCTGCAGATAAGGCGAGATGGCAGGACTTTATCAGGACCATAACCCTGCGCAAAGAGGATAAGACGTTAGTATGGCAGGGGCAACGCAATATGATTGACCAGTGTGAAATGGTCAAACGCTACTACTACGACCCGCTGACGCATGGCTCGAACTCGATCAAGGCGGTTCTGCCGGCAATACTGAACCGCTCGGATTTTCTCAAGGATACTTACAGCAGGCCCATTGGCGCAATCAATGTCAGCAGCCTGAATTTTCCATCCAGTCATATCTGGCTTAAGGATAATGCCGGCGGGGAAGTCCCGAGCCCGTACAAGCAGTTGCCGAGACTGCTTGCCGAAGTTACCGAAGGCGCTGAAGAGGCTCTTTGCAAACTGGAGGAATTGAATAACGGCGGCGCTGCCCTGACAGTCTACGGCAAGCTCCAGTTTGAAGATATGTCGGATGCTGAGCGGCAGCGCCTGGAAAGCGCCTTGAAGCGTTACTGTGAACTCGACACCCTGGCCATGGTGATGCTCCACCAGGCATGGCGGCATTTGTAAAACAGAGTATAAATACTGAAAGGATGATCAAACTATGCTTGAACTGAAAAGCGAACATTCAGCTTTTAAATTTGAAATTATTGGTTATCAATTTCCGGATAATTGTGGAAATGAATATGACGGAAACTGGTTGATGATTAAGCTCGACGTCATTAAAGGCGCTCTGCAATGGTCTGAAACAGATCCCTGTCTGTTCACCTGGGAAGTGCGGGAGATTGCCGAATGGTTCCATAAACTGGCCAGCAACCGAAAAGTCAAATCGCACTGTATAAGATTCACCGAACCGAATATCTGGTTCAATTACGATGAGATTGCTGGTGAAAGGGTCAGAATATCCATCTATTTTGATGCCGAATTACTGCCACCGGAATGGGATGAAAGCAAAGAGTGCTTTATAGATTTTGAGCTTTCAAAAGCTGC
>CAIMFA010000046.1 GCA_903840185.1 uncultured Lentisphaeria bacterium
AAAATCGTCGTCGGAGTTGACCAGATAGGCTTTAAACTTTCCGTCGGTAATACCGGAAATATTTTTTTACCGCTTAGTGAACTGGAATCTTCTCCTGGCTCTCTTTCGGCCGTATTTTTTGCGCTCCCTCATCCTGGAGTCGCGGGTCAGGAACCCTGCTTTCTTTATGCCGGTTTTGATTTCCTTGCAAAGTTTGTCGAATTCCCAGTATAAGGCGCCGTCTTTTTCGACCGGCCCGTTGCCGAACCGGTGAATTTCAGTAAGATGGAGTTTACCGTCCTTGATTTTTCCGATGATTCCCCGCCCGCTGGAGGCGCCAAGGTCAAAAGCCAGATAAGATTTTTCCATTTGACAAATTCCTTAAGTGTCTTTATTTCATAGTTATATAGTTTTAAGATTTATAAAATTTTCGGGTTCATACATAAATCCAGGATTCAGGCTTCATGATTTAGGTTTTATTCTAACTCCTAACTCCTAAATTCTAAATTCCGACATCTATTTCCCTGATGAAAGTTTCTCATAAACAATACGGATGAGCTCTTCAGTTTCATTCCAGCCAATGCATGAATCGGTGATGGAAATGCCCGGCACCGGCTTCACGCCCGGAACTATATCCTGACGGCCTTCCTGCAGATTGCTTTCCAGCATAGTGCCGACGATGGATTTTTCACCATCCGCAATCTGATTTATTACATCAAGCAGCGCGATCCGCTGTTTTTTATAATCCTTACTGGAGTTAGCATGACTGCAATCGACAATAATATTCGGAGCAAGCCCCGCCCGGGTCATGGCGACTTTAACAAAAGCGATGTATTCCGCGGTGTAATTGGGCCGGTCGCCGCCGCGCAGCACGATATGGCAGTACGGATTGCTTTTAGTGCGGAACACTCCGACCATCCCGTTTTCATCGATCGAAATGAAACTGTGCTTATTGCGGGCGGTGCTGATGGCGTCAATGGCCGCCTGGCAGCTGCCGTCGGTGGCGTTCTTGAAACCCACCGGCATGGAAAGCCCGCTGGCCATCTGACGGTGCGTCTGCGACTCGGTCGTTCTGGCGCCGATGGCCGCCCAGGACAGGGCGTCCGCCAGATATTGCGGCAGAAAAACATCAAGCATTTCGGAAGCCGCCGGCACCCCGGCGTCCACAATCCGCAGCATCAGTTCTCTCGCCAGCAGAATACCTTTTTCTATGTTGTAAGTACTGTTCAGGTCGGGGTCGTAAATCAAACCTTTCCAGCCGACCGTAGTACGCGGTTTTTCAAAATAAACGCGCATAATGAGCAGAATGCGGTCTTCCACATGGTCGCTGAGTTTTTTCAGTCTTTCAGCATATTCAATGGCGGAATCCGGATCGTGAATCGAGCACGGCCCTACAATCATCATGTGTTTGTCCGACTTGTGATCAAGAATATCGCAGATGGTCTTCCGCGACTCAATCACTTTAGCCGCGGCCTCCGGCGAAATCGGCAGCCGGGCCTTGATCTCCCCGGGCGACAGCAGGGGCATCTTGCTGAGAATATTTATATTATAGGTTTTGGGCATTTTCACTTATCTTTAAAATTAAGAATCAAAATATGATTTTATCATGCTAAAGTTATCTGAAAATACCGCATTTTCAATATGGGAATCAGGTCTTGTCCGCGAAAAATCGAGGAATTATGATTTCCGCCTTCGTGTATTATTCTTTTGAAACTCTTTTAACCACAAAGACACAAAGAAAACTTTGTATTTTTATTTTTTTCACCAGTCACCAGTCGCCAGTCACCAGTCACCAGTCACCAATAGGCCAGTGGGCCTCATTCCGGTTTGCCGGGAAACGGACTATGGACTGTATGGACAATATGGACTGCATGGACTGCTTAAAAAAAATGCTTAACCGCTTCTGATTTATTCTGTCTACTGTCTACTGTCTACTGTCTACTAAATCCTATTTCCCCGAAGAAAGTTTCTCATAGACTTTCCGGATAAGCTCTTCAGTCTGATCCCAGCCTATACACGAATCGGTAATGGAAATGCCCGGCGCCGGCTTCACGCCCGGAACTATATCCTGGCGGCCTTCCTGCAGATTGCTTTCCAGCATGGTGCCGACAATGGATTTTTCTCCATCCGCAATCTGGTTTATAACATCGTTCAGCGCGGTTCCCTGTTTTCTATAATCCTTATTGGAATTGGCATGACTGCAATCGACAATAATATTCGGCGTAAGCCCGGCCTTCATCATGGCGACTTTGACAAACGCGATGTATTCAGCCCCGTAATTAGGGCGGTCGCCGCCGCGCAGCACGATATGGCAGTACGGATTGCCTTTGGTGCGGAACACGCCGATCATCCCGCTCTCGTTGATTCCGATGAAACTATGCTTGTTGCGGGCAGTGCTGATAGCGTCAATAGCGGCCTGGCAACTGCCGTCGGTGGCGTTCTTGAACCCCACCGGCATGGAAAGCCCGCTGGCCATCTGACGGTGAGTCTGCGACTCTGTCGTCCTGGCGCCGATAGCCGCCCAGGTCACCGAGTCCGCCAGATATTGCGGCAGAAACGGATCAAGCATCTCCGACGCGGTAGGCAGCCCGATATCCACAATCCGCAGCATCAGTTTTCTGGCGAGGAAAATACCTTTTTCAATTTTATATGTCCCGTTCAGATCGGGGTCGTAGATCAGGCCTTTCCAGCCGACCGTAGTGCGCGGTTTTTCGAAATAAACGCGCATGAGCAGCAGAATGCGGTCTTCCACCCGGTCGCTCAGTTTTTTCAGTCTTTCAGCATATTCAATGGCGGAATCCGGATCGTGAATCGAGCACGGACCGACGATTATCATGTGTTTATTTGATTTATGGTCGAGAATATCGCAGATGGTGTTCCGGG
>CAIMFA010000047.1 GCA_903840185.1 uncultured Lentisphaeria bacterium
AATATTGTACCAATAAATTCCCCCCTGAAAATTTCAAACAATCCAAAATATCTCAGGGTTCTGTTCCGTCTCCGGAAAATGAACCGTTACCTAAATGGAAAGATTTTATAACTTTTGCTAAAGAAAAACAAGCGGAGATAATCAAAACGCTTTATCAAGAAAACCCTGGCGGCAAAATGACCGGAAAAGAAATGGCTGAAATGCTCGGTATCAGCAAACGGAAATTAGACGACATAAGAAAAGATACAGGAACTCTAGACAGGGATTTTGAAAATGGCAAAACCGGTTAAATCCCCATATGCACAAATCATTATAAATTGATTCCTCTACGCTCAAAGAAATGCAGAATCCAGTGTAATGCACAATTTTTCTGTGCAAATTAAGCGTGAATGCACAGTGAATGCATATATTCCGGCACAGCCTAAAAAGGTAGTAGATTTCATGGTAAAATGCAAGTATGCCGGGAACTAAGTTCCTCGGCGTACTTATGGTTATTCAGTTGTCTCGGAGAAGTTTTTCGACTTTCAGCATCTCTTTACTTTTTTTCGGTAATTTTTCGATAAAGGACAACACGCGGGTGATGCGTTCACGGTCTGACACGGAAGCAAAACTTCCGGTGATCGCCTGAATTGCCTTTTCCTGGGCCTCGTCTCCGATATGTGTATAATATTTGTCAACGATCTCTGAATTGGTGCCGAGGATTGACATCACTACCGCTTTGGGCACCCCGGCTTCGGCGCAGTGAGAAGCGAAACTGTGGCGCAAGGAATGGAAGCCGTATACCGTGACCTTCTTTTTGCGTCCCGGCACTTTTACTGACGGTTCCAGCCCAATCCATTTTATGACCCGGAGCGCATCGATGTTAACCAGATTGTTGCCGGTATTCTTGCCGGCTTGATTCTCCTGGTTGTATCTTGCCGCCACATTCTGACAAACGAACCCGTTACATTTCCATTTTTTCGCTTCTTGCAAAACATCCAGCAGTTGAGGCGCAATTGGAATTGTAACCTCTTTACCGGTTTTAAACTGCTTCACCCAGATTCTTTTGCGATTTAAATCTATTTTATCCCAGCGCAGCATGATACAGTCTTTAAATCTCTGTCCGGTGAACATTCCCAGATAATAGACGACCTTTATTTCAGGTTTATGCATAACTTTGTATTTGTCATTGTCAAGGGCTTCCAATAACGCTTGTTCCTGCTCGCGTGTAAACGACAGCCGTCTTATGCTATGCGCCTGCTCTTCGCGTTCCTTTCTGAAAAGCGATTTTGCAGTGAATGGATTCTGACCATCGCGATATTCCTTGAGGACATCGAAAATCTTTCTTAAGCGTCTTATTTTGCGGTTATGAGTGTCAACGCCAAGTTCCTGAGTCCGCATTTTCTGAGCAAACTCATCTGCAATTTGCGGGGTTATATCCATAATCCCGGTTGTATTATTACCGACAAAAGTGATGAATTCGTTGAAAGTTGCCTGATAAGAGTCCTGTTCGCTGACGGTGGCTGGAACGGCCCGGTCAGGATGTCTGGAGTATTTGTCCCAGGCGAGATTCAGCGGCAGCGATTTCATGGTGGAAGTTAGGCCTCGGGCGTGTTGGACATGGGCGGAGATAACTTCCAGGGTTGTTCCGTTAACGACCGGCACCAGTTTTTTCGCTTCGAGGACTGCTTCGTCCTGATTCTTAGTCTTTAAACTTACTGCTTTGCGTTTTCCGTTGATCTGATAACGATAAAAATACACCCCGGTGGCAGTTTTCTTATATACAGTTCCGGTTCCCAGCTTGATTGATTTTCCTTCCATATCTTGTACCTCATGATTTAAAGTATCGGATACGGCTGAATATAACCGCTATTTGGAGGGTTGCAAGGCAGGAATGGTACCTTTGGCAACGATTTAGACATTATTTGAGGTTAAAAATGGTGCCGAAGGTGGGACTCGAACCCACACGCCCTTGCGGACTCCAGATTTTGAGTCTAGCGCGATGAGCACAAAGTTTAATCAATTGCTCT
>CAIMFA010000048.1 GCA_903840185.1 uncultured Lentisphaeria bacterium
CAGTCCGGAATAAATAATCAGCAGGACCTGCTTCTCATCGGCCATGTTTTTCGTGTGACAAACCTTAATTTTCGCAGCAATCTGTCTCCGTTTCCGCTGCCTATCATAAAAATATTTGGCACATTTGTAGCTATAAAAATACATGTAACTTGGCACGAAGAAATATTAACAATCAAGGAAAAGAGAAAAATGAAAAAGCCAAAGTTTCCGAAACATGCTGTGGATGCCGCAAACGCGCTGCTCTGCTCGTCGAACCTGAACTTAAAAACTCTTACAAAGGAGGAATTTGAACAGTTACCCGAAGTAATCAGAACTGCCTTAATAAACTTATTGCAGCCTTACGGGTGGCAAATCCAGACGCCGCAAGAAGCAAGCGACGTTCGCTATTTGTCGATCGCCGCTGCGGAAAAATATGCGTCCGTATCGAGATGGACTTTAACCCGCGCCGCTGCCAAAAAAGAACTCCAGCTTATAAAATTAGGAGCATCAAAGAGTTCAAAGGTGCTGGTGGATAAAACCGAAATCGACAAATGGCTCAGGTCGCGCCGTTACCATTAATCAGGAGACAAGAACATGAATGATGAAAAAACACTCTCCGCATCGCTGCAAACGAATACGGAGAGCGACAAAAACGAAACTATGATTAATTTAACTGCTGAAGGCAATGCTGTCAAATCCCAGTTGAGCGGAAATGAATACCAATTCAACCGTCAGGGAATTTCTGATGAAACACTGCACAAAGTTGGTATCTGCCGGGCGACTGCCGACGAGGCATTCGAGCTGTGCGGCCTTCGCAAGTCTGGGATTTGGATTCCATACTCGGATATCAATGGTAATCCAGTG
Source organism: uncultured Lentisphaeria bacterium (assembly GCA_903840185.1). Taxonomy (GTDB): domain Bacteria; phylum Verrucomicrobiota; class Lentisphaeria; order Victivallales; family Victivallaceae; genus CAIPAT01. The sequence goes on from CAIMFA010000048.1 coordinate 844, forward strand.
ATGGTCAACGGTAGGCAATACGGACGATTGCGGCTGGATGTGCCGACCGACAATTGCAAGTATTTACAGGCCGCAAATAGCGGATGCCACGCCTATGTGCCTTTCCCGTTCATCCAGGAGTTCAAACAGGGAATAGACCTATTTCTCACAGAAGGAGAATTTAAAAATCTATCCTTGGTTGAATCTTCATATCAGGCTGTCGGGCTCCCTGGCCTCTACGGCTATGCACATGGCGAACTGCTGCCGGAACTAAAAGCGGCTCTGGACTTTTTAAAACCATCGCGGGTTCTTTTCATTGGTGACAGTGACACTTGTCTCAATTATAGATTCTCCATCGCTGCTGTTAAGCTGGCGGAGCTGATAAAACCGATTCCGCTGCTGCTGCCGCGCCTCCCGCTAAACGGGCCCAAGGGCATTGACGACCTGAAGGAGGCTTTATCGTGAGCCAGGAATTTCACAACAGAATGACCAGTATGATAGAAACTGCTGTACCCGCAGAGCACGAGACCGCAGAATCACTCTGTCTAAAACTGGTATTGCTTGAAATTAAGGATATTCAATCTCTGCATCCGGATGCCCATAAAAAGGCGATGGAACGGCTCGGTGAAATCGCCGCATTCCTAATTAAAGAACCAGTGTGGTATAACCAACTGCGGGACCACGTGAAAGAGGCATTAGGCATCGGCTCAAGACAGTTTAAAAATATGTGTGAACACGGCAGGAGTAAACTCAAAGCCGATTTCCCCAAGCAGTCCGGCAAGAATGCGAACAACCCGGTGGAGGAAATATTCTTCGACGGTAGTGCCTATTACCGGCAAGAAAAAGACGGCTGGTACTATATGATGTCTCGGATAGACGCTGAGCTCCACTTGAGGATGGCCGGAGTTCCCTGTGAAAAGGCTGATGGGCAAACCGTTTCCGGGGTCGAAGTGGAGCTCTATAACATTCAGCGCAACTGCCGTATTACTTATGCAGGCCCGCTGTGTGGTAGACGTGCCGGATTATATACCGAGAATGGGCATTTGCTGCTGGTGACATGTTCTCCTGCTTTCATAGAGGCTGGGGATGGGGACGCGTCATTACTGATTGATTTTTTCTACAACCTGTTTGGGCGTAGTGCCGGAGACCCCTTATTCAGTAAACAGTTCCTTATATTCTGCCTGTGGATAAAGCAGGTCAGAAATGCATTGAAAAAAACGGATATTCACCTCCCGGGGCAAATGCTTGCGCTGATTGGTCCGGTAAACTGCGGGAAAAGTCTGGGGCAGGAGATAATCACGCTGCTGCTGGGCGGACGGTCCGCTGATCCCTCCCTCTGGCTACAGGGGCGAAGTTCATTTAACGGCGAGATGTGGGGAGCGGAACACCTCGTCCTGAGCGACTCAAACCTGGAAGATTCGCCAAAAGCAAAAAAAGAGCTGCGGGACCGACTGAAAGAACTGGTGGCGAACAGCCAGTATTCCTGCCACCGTAAATTCAAGGATGAACTGACGCTGCGGCCAATATGGCGTATATCATTAAGCGCCAATGACGACCCTGACAGCATTCCCATTCTACCCAGCCTTGATGAATCTATGAAAGACAAAATCATTTACCTGAAAGTCTATTCGCCACCAGTGCCGTTTCCCACTGACAATCCGGAGGCCCGCGACACGTTCTACAAGGGATTAGTTGCCTGTATTCCGCCGTTTGTTGGCATTATTGACAAGCTGGAATGCCCGCCGGAACTAATCAGCGGGAGGTTTGGGGTGAAAGAATTCCACCACCATGAGATCGTCAAGTTGCTGGATTCCCAGAACCCTGACTGTGAAGTTTCTGAGATTCTGGAAAACTGGATTGGCAGATGGCCAGCGGGCGAAAATGAAAGAACACTTAGTGCAGGGGAACTTTACAGTACACTCGGTGCCTGTTCCGGTATTTTCACAAAGGTATCAAGCAATCCAAAGCATCTTGGACATCAGTTGAAACGCCTATCATCAAGACCGGAATGGGCGGGGAGACTATCACATGTAGGTCGGCGCATCGGGCCCGCAAATTCCGAACAATACGCCTGGAAGATAACCAAAACACCAGCACCGGTGGTGGAATCTACACCAAATCCGGCGGTATGGCGTGATGGCGGATCGAATATTAACCTTTAATAAGGAAAATATTTAATATTATATAATA
>CAIMFA010000049.1 GCA_903840185.1 uncultured Lentisphaeria bacterium
GAAATACTTGCATTTGAAACAAAAATGTTATATAATTATACTGATTGTTTTACCTTTTATTCTTATTAATAATAACGGAAAGATAGAAAAATGAAGAATCTTCTCAGTGCTTTATTGTCGTTAATGGTTATCGTCGGAGCCGGTAATGTTTATGCAAAATTGAGTCTTGGCGGCGGCACCGCCATCGGCAGCGGTGCCAAGGTGGATGAACTGGAAAAAACCAACAGGACTAATGTAGCTAATGCTATCAAAAAGCAAGCCGATGAATATGATAAAAAAGCTGCGGAAGCCGAGAAAGCGGAAAATAAAGATCTTGCTGAACTCTACAAGAAATGTTCAGAATGCTGTAAAACAATTGCGGCTGCCACAGAAAGCGAAGACAAAGCTTCCGGCGCAACGATAAGCAAAGCGAAAAAAGATTTGAATGATTTAAAAAAACAGGTTAGTGATATGGAAGGCGGCGCGAAAAAGCCTGCGGCTGCCGCCGCTCCTGCCGCAAAAAAGAAATAGCCAGTCTATTTTAATCCTGGCAGATTCTTGCCGATCAGCAATCCTTACCAGCTTTAAGATTGCGATTTGGTATTAATCCGGAATTGGACATTGTAAGTTCATTCCGGATTTTGTTTTATTTTGTTTTATTTATAAAAAAGATTATTTCTTTCTTGCAGTTTTGCTAAAAAAAGATTATCTTAAACGCTCATTCTATTTTATTATAGAAGAATTTGCCGTTTCTATTTTCGCAGAAGCGGCATTACAACACTTGAACAAAAAGAAGCCTTCCCGACGGAAATGCCGCGGAAAAGGTTTCGCAAAAAGAAGGAAGCTGTCTATGTCGAAGGTCACAATTAATGATCTGCTCGAAGCCGGTGTTCATTTTGGACATCAGACCAAACGCTGGAACCCGAAAATGAAAGATTTCGTTTACGGGGCGAAGAACGGTATCTCTATTATCAACCTTGCCAATACCATGCACCAGATTGCAGATGCCTGTAATTTTCTGCAGCGCGTAGTCGCGGACGGCGGAATCGTTCTTTTTGTCGGAACCAAGAGACAGGCTCAGCAAATAATCAGAGAAGCCGCTGAAAAGACCGGGATGTTCTATGTAGCGGAACGCTGGATGGGCGGCACTCTCACGAACAACGTGACTATCCGCAAAAGCATTGGCAAAATGTACGAAATCGACAAACTGCTTCAGTCTCCGGAAGCCAATGCCATGAAGAAGAAAGAATTGTCAGGTCTGGCCCGTAAAGCCGAAAGACTGCATCGCGACCTCGACGGCATTGCCAGCATGAAAAAAGTTCCGGCGGTAATGCTGGTCGTTGACGTTTGTCATGACAATATCGCCGTCCGCGAAGCCAATAAACTGAATATTCCGATTGTCGCGATTGTTGACACTAACGGCGACCCGCAGCCGATTGATTATCCGATTGCCGCCAACGACGATGCGGTCAAATCCATCAAGGTCATCACCGACCTCTTTGTTGATGCGATCTGCCTGGCCAACGAAATCTATCAGAAGAAAGTCGTGGAAGACAAGGCTGCAAAAGAAGCGGACAGAGCCGCAAAAGCGGAAAAGAACACCACCGAAGAAGGTGAAGCCTCTGAAGATAAAGACAAGAAGCCTGCCAGAAAGCGGCCCGCGGCCAAAAAGACCGAAGGCGCCCCCGCCCCCAGAAAGCCGGCTAAAAAATCTGAAGACGCGGAAAAACCGGCTGAAGCCGCAGCTCCTGCCGAAGTAGCAAAAGATTCCGCTGAATAATATTTCTAATACTGGGAGATCATATAATGGCAATTACAGCAGAAATGGTAAAAGAGCTGCGCGATAAGACCGGCGCAGGCATGATGGATTGCAAAAAAGCACTGACCGACGCCGACGGCGATCTGGAAAAAGCTATTGACAACCTCAGAAAGTCCGGTATCGCCAAAGCCGAAAAGAAATCAGGGCGCACGACCAAGGAAGGCAAAATTGTTTCCTGTATTAAAGGAAATAAAGGCGCGATGGTTGAAGTGCTCTGCGAAACAGACTTTGTTGCCTCCAACGATAAGTTTAAAAACTTTATCGCCGCTCTTGTTGAAAGAGTGCTGGCGGTTGACGGTGACGGCTGCGTATCTGAAAAAGTTCAGGAACTTGAAAAAGACGGCCTGGTCGCCATGGTCGCAACCATTGGCGAAAATATGCAGATACGCCGCTCTGTCAAGTGGGAAACAACCGGTAAGATCGCTTCTTATCTGCACATGGGCGGACGTATCGGCGTCATGATTGATGTCGAAGGCGAAGCTGATGATGCTTTCCTGAACGACATCTGCATGCACATCGCGGCATTCAGACCGTCATACGTCTGTTCGAAATGCATTCCGGAAGATGTAATTAAGAGAGAACAGGAAATTGCCGCAGCCCAGGTTGTCGGCAAACCAGAGAATATCGTAGCTAAAATTGTTGAAGGCAAAATCAGCAAATGGTATTCCGACGTCTGTCTCGTCAATCAGCCTTGGATTAAGGATGACAAATCTTCTCTTGCCAAACTGAAACCCAATCTGAAAGTTAAACGTTTCGTGCGTTGGGAAGTCGGCGAAGAACTCTAATTCTCCGCGACATCGAAGATACTTCAAGCCTCTGCTTAACCGGCAGAGGCTTTTTTTATTGACTTTTCATAAATGCAAACTATAAGTAATCTGCATTCCGTATTATTCCTGACAATCATAAAAGCGAGAGGCAAAAAATGAATCTGCAAAAAGTTTTGACGATGTTAATTTGCATTTGCGGTATTGCATCCGGTTTACTGGCGGCTGATGTCCTGATTACAGATTTGAGCAACGGAGCCAGGCAAAACTCATTTTCGGCTGGTTCTCCGCGCGTAAATGGTTATATGCTGGATTCGGTGGCTGCCGAATTATCCGGTCTGCCGTATGTATTCCTGCAGGAGCGTGGCAGCAGCAAGAGCGCCGCAGCCGGATTTAGCTTTGTCATTGATAAGCCTGCTGTAATTTACCTTTGCGTTCATGCTGTCGGAGAGTCGAAGCTTCCGGAAGGTTGGACAAAAACTGATCTGAAAGTGGTATGGAAAACTGAAAAAGTGAAATTCGATGATACTGTTTATATGAAAGAATTTCCAGCAGGCAAGGTGGAAATCCCTGTTAACGACGGACAGAACAAATACGGCTTTGGCATCCCTCATGCTGCAGTCATCAAGGTAAAATAACATAATGTCAGCTGTTGAACAAGCCGGGCTTATAATGCCCGGCTTTTATTTTTACAGCAATTCGGCGGCGATGGCTGCCAGTTGGCTGCGTTCGCTCTTGGTCAGCGTCATGTGACCGTGGATCTGCTGGTTTTTGAAACGTTCAGCCGTGTAGGTTAGTCCGTTACTGGAAGCGTCCAGATACGGGTTGTCAATCTGATAGGGGTCGCCGGTCAGCACCATTTTAGTGCCTTCGCCGGCGCGGCTGATAATGGTTTTGACTTCATGCGGCGTCAGGTTCTGCGCTTCATCCACAATGACGAACTGGCGCGGAATACTGCGTCCGCGAATGTAAGTAATGGCTTCAAGCTCAATCTTGTGACTGCCGATCAAGTCATCGGTTTTCTTGCTGGAAACCTGGTCTTTTTTATCGGAGGAATGCATCAGATAGTCTACGTTGTCGAAGATCGGCTGCATCCAGTTGCTGAGTTTTTCCTCTTTGGTGCCGGGCAGGAAACCGATATCGTTGCCCAGCGGAACGATCGGCCTTGAAACCAGGATTTTCTCATACATAGAGTTATGCAGAACGCATTCCAGGGCGGCGGCCAGCGCCAGCAGGGTTTTGCCGGTTCCAGCGCGTCCGACCAGCGTAACCAGGCTGATTGCCGGGTCCATCAGCAGATCCAGGGCCATCCGCTGTTCTTTATTTCTGGCTTGAATGTTCCAGACCGGGGTCTCAAGTTTGGCCACCACCAGATGGAGCTGTCCGTCGGAACGCTGCCGGGCGAGCGCTGAATGTTTCGGCGTGTCTTCATCCTGAAACAGCACAAATTCATTGGCGCAAAGCTTCATTTCCGGCTGCATTATTTTTTTCTGGTAAAGCTCATCTATGACGTAACCCGGGACGCTGACCGTCCGGTGCCCGGTATATAGCGTGTCGAAATCCACTTTTTCACGTTCAAAGTCCATTACTTTTACACCGAGGGCATCAGCTTTCAGCCGGAGATTGATATCTTTGCTGATAAAAACGACATTTTCGCTCTGCTTATGCAGATTATACGCCACTAGCAGAATGCGGTTGTCCGGCTGTTCCATGTCCAGCGAGGTATCGGTGATCTTTTCCAGATCCTTGTCTTTGCCGGACATCGTTCCGCGGACGGTCAGGATGCGGAGTGTACCGGTGGCTGGAGATTCAGAGCCGGCCAGGGATACTCCTTCCGCCAGATGGCCTTTTTCCCGCAGCGCATCCAGCCGGCGGATTACTTGCCGGGCGTTTCTGCCTAATTCATCCTGATATTTTTTAAATTTATCCAGTTCTTCGATTACCGCCATCGGAATGACGACGTTGTTATCCTGGAAAGAATCAATACTTTGAGCACTATGGAGAAGAACGTTGGTATCAAGAACGAAAGTCTTAATCATAAATAACCCTCCGATTTACAGCCTGTTGGCGGCTGATATTTCTGAACTTGGACAGTGCTGCCCGTTCTATTAGATAGCTTATTCCGCGCAAAAAAAAAATCAACCTGTAAAACAATAATTTTCGAGCTATATTCAGCAGTTGAATAATGCATCTTTTGTTACTGCTTTATAAACAAAACTTTGCAAGAAACAGCGAATTTCAAAAATACCGGATAGAGTTCCAGCTGTCCGGCGTTCACTGCGGTTTTATAACGGCATTCCGCACCGCCTGGACATCCATTTCCCGCAGTTCTTTCATAATGTGCGGAAATTCGAGCTCATGATATCCATACCCGCCTTTGCGCAGCTCTTCAATGGCTTTCTCCGCGGTCCAGCCCATTATAACCATTCGATAGCCGGCGATGATAAAGCCGGTTCTGTCGCTGCCGTAGTGGCAGTGAATCAGGATCGGTTTCGGCGCGTTTTGAATTATTTCAAGCACCTCGGTAAGATCTTTGATTGAGGCTGAACCAGCATCCATTTTATAGCTGTAAAGGATGATTCCAGTTTTTTTGAACTCTTCTGAATCTTCCGGATGATAATGCCGCAGATTCAGGATGCTTTTAATCCCCATCTCTTTCATGGCGGCTGCGGTTTCCCCAGCCGGCTGCGCTGAGCGGTATATATCATCGGAGACCTTGAAGCAATTTTTGACTGCTGCTCCGTTTACCGGCGCCGCCCAGTCTGTTGGGCGCGGCTGCGGCGTTTCCGCCAGGCCTCCGAACGTCGCGATCAGAGAAAAACATATACCCGTCAATATCTTTTGTTTGAATAGCATTTTCGTCCTCCTGTTTAAACTGTATAAGAGTATTTCACTATATACTGGAACGTCTAATTTGCAATCTTTGTTATTTTGATTGTCACTCAGGATGCCGTGGTGCGGTTACGCTGGCGCGTTCGTAGAGCAGATAATCCACAAGACAGTCTTTGACCTGATGTTCACTGCGCATGAGTTTTTCCAGCATGCTTAACGCCTTGCCTGCAATTTCGTAAAAGTTTTGTCCGATAGTGGTCTGCGGCGGAACAAGGTTAGGAGAAATACCGTCACTCTCCCAGGAAATGAGCGAGATGTCGCGCGGGATGACGTATCCGCTTTCATTCAGGCGTCTTGCCAGTTGAATTCCTGTATCTTCCCCGCTGCCGATAACAGCGGTTAATTTCGCCTGACTAACTTGATCGACGACTGCTGGTAGATTTTCAAAACTGGTGCGATAGCATGGCGTGATCTCCAGTCCGGCCGCCGCTGTCTCGCTCAAAAAGCTTTTCTCGCGCAGATCATTGCAGTAGTTGTTGTCGCCAAGCGTGACCAGCCCGATTCTGCGGTGTCCGTGGCGGACCAGGCATGCTACCGCCAGTGCGAGCCCCTGACGTTCATTAGAACATACCGAATAGATATTGTCGAGATGGACGCTGTATTCGTTAATGCAGACCAGCGGATTGCATTTGTGTTTATTCCAGTAGTGATTCAGTTGATTGCTGTATTCCAGGGAAATAACGCCATCGACCAGACGGTCATTAATCAATTCCATATTTTGTTCAGGAATAAGCTCCATCCGGTAGCCTTTCGCACAGATAACCTGAAGCAAGGCGTCAGTAATCCCGAAGAAATAGCCTTTAAAATCATTTCTGTTGAATATAATAGCGATGGTTTTATGCTGCGGCAGGTCATCGAGCGAATATCCAAGCCGCCGTACCGCGGACAGTACCTGTCCGCGGAATTTTGGCGACACATTGGGATGCTGGTTCAGTACCCGCGACACGGTCGCAAAGGACACCCCGGCAGCGACTGCCACATCTCGTATAGTAACTTCTTTCATAATCCGGTTAATATAATCAGTGGCATTACAGTATCAAGCCGGGTTGATATTTTGTTTCAATTTGTTACAACGCATAAAGGTTTTCAACTGTTGCGAAATATGCATTCGCAGATTAGAATATAAGTATTCCGGGGGTTCCATGAACCATTGGACTGTTTCCTGAACAAAGCTGATAAACATGAAATATTAACATGGAGATGAATAATGAAAAGAAGCGTTACCGTCCGGCCTCTTCAACAGGCAGAAGCCAAACTGTTCCGGCGACAAGGTAATTTTACACTCATAGAATTACTGGTCGTCATAGCTATCATAGCAATTCTTGCCGGGATGCTGCTTCCGGCGCTTAACAAAGCTCGTGAGGTGGCCAGAAGTGTCAGTTGTAAAAACAATTTCAAACAACTCGGGCTGTCTATGCATAATTACCTCAACAGTTACAGCGACATGTTCATTCCTGACAGCGAAAATTCCAATGCGCGTTACTGGACGGCAGTGTTTGTTAAAGAAAAAGACGTCACCAAAAAACAACTTACCTGTCCTGCCAGAACGCGTATAGCACCGAGCGGGAGCGAATGGTACAGAAATTTCTGGAATAATCCCACCTCCGGCCTCAGTGACTTGAATTCCACGGACTGGACGATTTGTGATTACGGTTACAATTACTACTTTCTGTCGGCCAGAATCAAGCCGGTGCGGCTGTCGATGTGCCGGGCTTCGTCCAGGACCGTGATGTGTGTTGAAACTGCCGGGCCGGGCCGCATCGCCGGCGATATGAATCCGCTCGGTTACTACAGGGATTATTTTACCTACAACGGACCTGGAACAAATACCCCGGTCGCCTGGCCGGCGCATCAGGGATATACTGAATGCAATGCCGTTTTTGTTGACGGGCATGTAGTCGGCGCAAAGGCGGTCAGCGGTAAGGGCGAAGCTGCATCACAAGCTTTGTTGAACAATCCCGGCAGTCCGATTTACGCCCCGTATGTGGACGATACCAGTTATAAGAACGACAAAAGCATGTGGGTCAGGCATGACGGACGCTTTGGACCTTGATTTGAATCCATGAGCTGAGACGTTAAGTTAATATTTTAAAATCTCACAGGACAATTGTTATGAAATCAAGTTGCAGAAAATGGCTGGCAGTAATATCCGGTGTATTTATTTCAATATTGTCACAAGCGGCGGAATTGCCGGCAATAATGAAAATCAATCCCTCCGGGGAAATTCAGATAGGGGAAGGCGCTTTGCGTTGGGGATATTTTGATCATGACTGGAACAGCACCAAATTTGATCAGGAATTTTTCGTTCCGGCAGCGGGTTTTCCGCGTCGCACGGCAGGTGAATTTATGCTGCAGGGTGAATGGAAATTACGTACTGTTCCAAGCAGGTTTAAAATTGATACCAGTATCGTTGCTGATACTGCCGGCACGGTAAAATATTCCGCCCGTTTTCAAGCCAGTCCCGGCATTCAGGCCAATATGCTGGCGCTGATGCTGTTCATTCCCATGAAAGGGCGCGAAATGACTGTGCTGATTGACGGCAAGCCATTTTCAATTCCCGGTGCCGCCGGGAAAACAATATTGTGGCCGCGCGGTAATATCGGGACCCTGACAGTCGCGCTGGACGGCGTTGAGGTTACATTCAGCGGCAAATGCCTTTTCTACATTCAGGATGACCGAACTTTCGGTGGGAGCGGCGCATCGCTGCGTTTCCTGCCGTCACAGTGGGAAAAGGAAGTTACGGACAGCCGGCTGGATTTAAATATCAGCTTTAAAGTTCCTGTTTCTATTCCGTTGAATTTGAGTTCTGCAGCCAATATGGGTTTCAAGGATGAAGTAGCGAATGACGGCAAGGGCGGCTGGTCAGACCAGGGTCCGGATAATGATATGCGGTCATTTGATACAGCGCGCAAGGACTATGAAGGCATTCCATTCAAAATCATCGATTCCGCGGCAAACGGCGGACGGGCGGTGATAAGCTTTGACAGCGAGCATCTGAGAAATGGTCTTAAAACCGCATTTATAGACCTTTCCAAAGAGATGCCTGCCGCAAGCCGGTTATATATCATCCATACCAGCTGCTGGAATCAGGAGCCGAATGGAACGGTCATTGGCTCGATAACGGCGGTCTTCGATGACGGCAGCTCTATAACCAGAGAGGTGAAGAACGGGGTTGATTTAATTGACTGGTGGGCGGCCGGCGATCTGCCGAACGCCAGGGTGGTGGTGAGAAAGGGCGGAGGAAACTCGAACGTCGGAGTTTTTCTCAGCAAGTTTGAGTTGTCGAATACTCCCCGTCCGGTAAAATCGATTGAGTTCAGGAGTAATGGCAAGGCGATCTGGATAGTGGCTGGTGCCACTCTTTCTCAGCGTGATATCTCTTTAGCCGCCAAAACATTGACATTTTTCGAAAACAGCGAGTGGAAAGCTGTTGACATGTCGGACATACAGATCAAAAAAGGAAGCGCGCTGGACCTTTCAGGAATTCTTGAAGAAGGGCCGGCCGGAAAGCATGGAAGATTGATCGCCTCCAAGTCCGGAACGCTCGCTTTTGAAGACTCCCCGGATGTGCCAAGACGTTTTCGCGGGTACAATTCATTCTGGCCCATTAAGAAAATGGGGGATGTGCCAAAAGAACAGTTGCGCGAACAGATCGCAAAACATGCCGAACTTGTCCGGCGCGGCGGTTATGACTTAGTAAGACCATTGTACTCGGACGGCTACATCATGGGCAACTCCAAGTCGGATGCCCAATATGATCCTGACCGGCTCGACAACATCGACTGGCTGGTTGCCAGCCTTAAGGCCAACGGTATTTACACTTATGCCACTATTGCGGCCTACCGGGTTGGTAGCGCGGATGCACGCAAAGGCTGGCTGGAAAGAGACACTGTGAAGATGAAGATGTATCTTGGCGATCCCGAAACACGGGCCCGCTGGAAGGCTTGCGCCGAAAATCTCCTCAATCATGTCAATCCATATACCGGAAAAGCCTGGAAGGACGAGCCGGCGATTGCGGTCGTCGAACCCTACAACGAACAGGAAACTGCATTTTTGAAACTGGGTGATCTGAAAGGAGATGTTCTGAGTCTCTGTGAAAAGAAGTGGGGTGCCTGGCTCAAGGCCAGATTCGGCACGCCGGAGAAACTCGCCGCCGAAAGCAAAGATTCATCAATACCGATAAATGCTTCTTTCGACACTATGAAAATGCCCGCTCAGGGCAATGGATTTCTGGCGAACGAGTTCATTCTCTTCCGCCGGAGCCTGGCTGAAGAATGTTTTACATGGTGCAATGATATTATCAGGGCGATCGGCTACAAGGGACTTGTAAGCCAGTATAATTTTGACCAGAAGCTGATGGGCAGCGCAGTCCGGTGGGAATTATGCGAGGCTGTTTCCATGAACGGTTATTTTGCGCATCCCACCGATACCGTCAACCCCGGATCGAAATGTGTTCAGAACTCCTCTGTCGGCAATCTCGGCGGCTATTGGAGATCCATGAATGCCACGCACTTTTCCGACCGGCCATTTATGAACACTGAACAGAAACAGGCTTTCTGGAACAAATACCGTCATGAAGACGGACTGCTTTTTGCCTCGTATTCAGCCTTTCAGGGTTTTGACACAGTGCTGGTCCATTGCGATCCGGTATTGATGAAAGCCGAACCTAACTTCGATTTTGTCTCGGCCTACGATCCGGTGGCAATGGCGAATGAATTCATTTCCGCCTGTTTCTATAAGCGCGGCGACGTCAGGCATAGCGAAAAAACGGTGGAACTGCTCATTCCGGCCGGTTACATCGACAGTTCCTGCAACGGAGATAAAGCCGTAAACTCAACCCAGAGCAGAATCGCGCTTATGACCGGATTCTCGATTGCTTTTGCTGAATTGAAAAAGCCTTCAACCATTTCCTGTAACGTTGCGAAGCCGGATATGATAATAGGCCCGGACAGCGGTTCAGAAGTAAAGGGAAGCGCCTGGGCGTCAAGTGTCGCGGAGTCCAAAGACACTAGATTCGACCTGAAGAAATTCGTCGAATCGCTTAAAACGAAAGGAATTCTGCCGGAATCCAATATCAGCGACCCGGAAAAGGAAATTTTCCAGAGCGGAACCGGCGAAATTGTTATGCGGGCAAAGGAAAACCTGTTGAAAGTTGTGACGCCAAAGTCAGAGGGTGTTACGCTGGAATCAGGCAGGGCAGAGCAACTTTCCTGTCTGAATGTTCTCAACTCCAGCGTGGCGGCATCTGTTACGGTCTGCTCGATTGACGGTAAACCGCTTGGCTCAAGCACTAGAATCGTCCTGGTCTATTCGACTGACGCAGTCAATTCCGGCATGGAGTTATCCAATGACCGCATCACGCTGCTCAAGCCCGGGCGCCTCCCGGTCCTGATGCAGACTGGCAAGCTGAAGTTGACGCTGAAATCATCTGTTACTGAAAGCATGAAGCTGTTTGCATTAGGTATGGACGGTTCCCGCAAAGAGGAACTTCCGCTGAAAGCCGGGAACGGTTTGCTGAACATAGAGATTGATACGGCCAAACTGAAGAATGGAGCAACTCCATTCTTCGAAATTGTCAATAATTAACCATCAACTGACAGGAAAAACATGAAAAACACAGACTTTCAACTGGAACGCCACTCCGCCAATCCAATTCTTGGACCGCACAGCATGCCGGGGGCCGATGCGGTGTTTAACTGCGGTCAGACTATGTATAAGGGCAAGACCATCCTGCTGGTGGCGGTTGTTCTGCGCCATGATCCTGTGCCGCGTATGCATGTGGCCGAGAGCGCGGACGGCGTAAACTTTACGATTCGTCCCGAACCGTTCATCACCCGTTCCGAGCTGCCGCACATCCGCCCCCTCGACCAGTGGCCCATCGATCCCAGAGTAACATATTTCGCCGAGGAGGACGTCTACTACATCATGCGTCCTGGCAACTCTGATGTCGGCTGCGTGGCTTTCCTTGGAAAAACCAAAGACTGGCAGCACTACGAAGATATCGAGGTGATAACCCTGCCTTCAAACCGGGTGCCGTGCCTTTTTCCGGAGAAGGTGAATGGCAAATATCTCAGGTTGGACCGTCCCTACTCCCTCGTGTATGACCCGCACAACCATTCACAGATGAGCGGAATCTGGCTCTCGGAATCACCTGACCTTATCCACTGGGGACGGCACCGTGTGGTCTTGAAGCCGTGGACGACTTGGAACTACACCAAAATCGGCCCAACTCCGCCGATCAAAACTGAACAGGGCTGGCTGGAAATCATCCATGGGGTCAGCCAGTCATGCAGCGGCCAGCGCTATTGTATCGGCGCAATTCTTCTCGACTTGAACGACCCCTCAAAAGTGATCGGCAACTCGCAGGGGTATCTGATGTGTCCGACGGCCGATTATGAATTCATGGGACGGGTGCCGAATGTGGTGTTTCCATGCGGCGCGATCGCCGATTACGATCAGGACCGGCTGCGGATTTACTACGGCGCCGCCGATACCTGCATCGGTCTGGCGACCGGACGGCTGAGCGAAATCGTTGAATTGTGCCTGCGGAACGGAAAGTAAAACAGCATATTTATTTGTTAATACTGAATCGCAATCTTTGCTTGTTGGAAGATTGCGATTACAGTTATACTCTATTAGATTGAAAAATTAACATGGATGCTAGTCCCGCAATTCCGGGATTGCGATCTTTCGAGTTTTGATTCGTACTCTTCAAGGCTTTCGATCCTCTGGTATCGGCCCGTAATACGAACAAATTCTCATAATCTTCGCAATCTCTTTTATAATTTCAATTTTGCAGCGTATAAATTCGAGCATTATATAATAACAAATACAGGTATCAGTATATTTTATGAAAGCAGTCGGCCGCAGCACAGCATCATTCAGGAATTTTCTACAGTTTGGACTCGCCATGCTTGTTGCGGCACTTGTTTTTTCTCCCGTGATGATCAGTCGTGTTTCTGCTGAAACTACAGTGGACGGAGGAATAATGGAAAAGACAGACTGGATGAGCGGAAGAGAATCAACTCTGGCATGGAACGGCGATCTTATCGTTATCGGGGCAACTCTGCCTGGAGTTGCGGTGGCTAAAATCGCGGCAGAGATGAAAAAGAAAGTATTGCTGATAGAATCAGGTACTGTGCTTGGCACTGATATTGCCGCCGGGTGGGATATGCTCGTGCCGGATGGATGGTTTGCAAATGAGCTTTTTAAAATATGCATGCCGCATGGTGGTTGCAGGGATGGAAAATTCGACCCTTTTATCGCCACTCTTGCCATTGACCGCATGATGGAAACTGCCGGAGTGTCCTGTCTGGTTTGTACATTGCCGGTCAGGCCGGTCGCCGGAGCTGACGGCAAACTTATCGGGGTTGAAATTGCCGGAAAAAGCGGGCGGCAGCTGGTGACAGCGCCGTATATTATTGATGCCGGCCCCGGAGCCGTCTTTTCGTTCCGGGCTTGCGGCCTGCCTGTGCCTCAGCCATCGAGACTCACCAGCCGGATATATGTGCACGGGATATCCGCAGCTGGACTGCCAAAGCTGATCAGCGTTCCTGAATCATTCCAATTCTTAAATAATCAAGTAGAGATCAAGCCCGCTTTGTGGCCGGATGAAGCCATTATCGAATTCGCAGTCCGGCCATCCCGGGATGAGGCCGGGAAGAAAATACCGGACGCCGCGGAAACCTACCACCGGGTTATGGCTCTTATGCAGCAGCTGAAGAAGAATCCTGATTATGCAAAAGTGCTGCTGGTTGATATCGCTCCTGACTGTGATAAAGATTTTTCCGGCTCCGGTTCTCTCAGGATACTTGATAATACCGGGATAACCCCTTTGCCTGGTGGCGCCGGCATAATAACAGACCGGCAGCGGGCGGAGAATTTTCTTGAAAAATTATTTGCTTCCACGCCGCAAAGGAAAATGACGCTGCCCGTTATGAAAAACGGGACAAAGACCGTGAATACGGCTGAATTGAGTACGGCGGTTGAACGACAATTGCCCAGGGTCAGCCTGCCTCCCGCCCCGCTGCACTGGCATGCCCCTTCCGACATCGTGGTGGCCGGCTGCGGCACCGCCGGCAGTATCGCCGCGCTGACTGCGGCGGAACAAGGCGCAAGCGTGATGGTGCTGGATGCTTTGTGGCTGCCTGGAGGAACAGGAACGGCAGGTCGCGTGTTCGGTTATTATCACGGTATTAATGCCGGGATGCAGAAAACGCTTGACGCAAAAGTTCAATCCGCTCAGGCTGCGACTGGTCCTGCCAACGGTCCGCATCCAGTCGCTAAAGCTGAAACCATCTGGCGTCAATTGGAGCGGGCAGGAGTTCAGTTCGGGGTGAATGGCAGAGTCTTCGGAGTACTTAAGGAGGGTAACACCGTAACTGCGGTACTGGTGGCTGCGGTGGACGGATATCATGTTTATCCCTGCCGTGTAGCTGTCGACGCTACCGGAGACGGTGATTTAGCCGCAGCAGCAGGCGCACGGTTTTCCATGGGGCGGGATAGTGACGGGTTCATGCTGTTCTACGGCTATCTGCCGGTAGCGGTAGGAAAAGGCCAAACCAGCTATTTTGTGAATGGTGTCAACAATGCAATGGGCTATGTAGATCCGACCGACACAATGGATTATTCCCGTGCGCATTTCAGTGGAAGGGCTGAACTTTGGAAGATGGGGCCGTTCACTCCGGATAAACATTTCTGCACACTGGCTCCTCTGCTGGGTATTCGTCAGGGACGTTCAATCCACGGCCCGGTTGTTTTGACGGCTGAGGATTTTGCAGACGGGAAGAGCTGGCCGGACAAGGTTTGCTCCATGTCATGCAATTACGACCGCGGCGGTTTTTTCGCACTGGAGAATGAATGGATCCGGCGCTGGGTGGTGATGTTTGGTCTTTTTTCATATGTCAGCGCAGGAGAGATCCCGTACCGTTGTCTTTATCCGGATGGTGTGGATGGTGTACTGCTCTCCTGCCGTGCCTTGTCTGTGGAGCATGATCTGGCCTCCCTGACGCGCATGAAGCGTGATATGCAGCAGCTGGGCGAGATTTGCGGACTGGCTGCCGCTTTGGCGGTCAGGAGCGGCAGAGCTCCGTCAGCTGTCGCAGTGCCGGAATTGCAGAAAATGCTTCGGGAAAGAGGTATTCTGCCTGCAGCCCCGCCTGAAAAAATCATGGATATTCCGGCGGACGGACTGCTTAAATATCTTGGCGGGGATCAGAATGGATTAGCTATGTGGCGCTTGTCGCGGCTGCCTGAGAATGCACGTCCGGATTGGAATGCATTCGCCAAATCGGAAACAGACCGCAGGAAATTATTTTGCGCGGCAGTGGCTGCGGCTATGCAAGGTGGAGAATTGCCTCCGGCCTTCATTCTCGTGCTGGAACAAACCGTTGACAACCGCATTGACGGCCCGCGGCTGGGTAATCGGTCCAGTGCTCTTTGCGTAGTAGCATCTCTGGCTCTGGCGTATGCGAAGACTCCCGGCGCGGTGAGGCGCGTGGCGTCGCTTCTGGAGGAAGCTCCGCACTTGAAGTTCCTTTCCCCCCCGGATATCGCACTGTTATATCATGCACTTGGGAGTCTTGGCGGCGAGGATGCGGTTCTGGCCATCCGCAGGCATTTGTCCACAACGAAGCCGCCCGAATCAATCGATGATTACCAGCTGCAATTCGCCGCTGTGCGTGAATTGCAAAGGATGGGGTGCATGGATGAATCGCAGCGTCTAAAACCGCTTATCCGTTCAGATAACTTCATGGTACGCAAGGCGGCCATGCGTCTGGCTGATGACAAAAAGAGCAAATAGCGGATTTATCGGGAAATGGAATTGCAAATTTACGAACTTTTAGCAATTTAACACTTAGGAGTCGTTCAAAAATAACTGGTACTTTCTACTGGTGTCTCGGTGGCACTTTCGGCTTTGCCGGTTCGTTACAAAGCTACGGCTTTGCTCCTTTCCGGCAACCCCGAAATTTCTCCCCGATACCCTCAGTATAAAAATACCACTTATTTCTTTACAACTCCTTAGCTCTTATCATATATCGATTCATGCAGCACTATTCAGTCTGACTGCGTCGTGGATTCTCCGTAGAGAACTCCAATTCCGGACATTGAAAGCCGACGGGCACCCAGGATTGATAATAATTACCAGTTGCGCCGGCGCTGGCGAAGTCGCAGTAACGTACCGCTTTACCGTACACATCCTTCCCTTCCAGCAGGATTAATGGATTGTCAGAAGGCACATTTTCCCATTTCTGAAGGATTTCAAGCACCGGGTGCGCCAGATGCGGCACAGATTGAGGCGTGTAGTCTCCGTCATTAAAGCGCGCATCGTAAGCCAGCAATATAGGGCCGCGGTAAATCGAAGTGTAATAAATACCCTGATTATTTGACTTCCGCCCTTCAGGAATGAATGAGCCTTTGGCGATATTCAATGTCCAGCCAGCCGTTCCCGCCGTGATTCGAAACCCGACCAAATTACGTCCCGCTTTCAGCGGAAGCTGAGTAACATGTCTTCGATCCTTCACGCCGGAATCATTCATGACTTCCCGGCCGTTGACGAAACACGAATACCACCAGTCACACCCGGACAGAACCGGGAGCATACCGTCGGACTGAACGTCGATTTCGGTGAAACACCATGCGGCGGCATTTCGCCCGGTTCCGCTGAAAACTTTATTAAAGTCAATATAGCCTGATTTACTGTAAACGTGCGCCGGCGCGCCGTTGCCCGCACGCAACACATCTGCCATGGTCACGGCTTTGTCCAGAATCAACTCACCGGCCGGAAGGCCTGCCGGAGAACTGCCCTGGTTAATGACAGGTCCGCCAAGCAGCCATTCGGCTTCCCAGTCATGAGCGGCATCCACATAGCCCATAGCGGGATGCCGCCAGAATTGAAGCTGAAAATCCATTTCTATCCGGATTTTATCGCCGGTCGTCCATTTCCGCGTAATCCGCAAATAGTCACCGCTTTTAACATTCTCCAGTTCTTCACCATTTACCTGAACACTGCTTTTCCTGCTCCAGTAAGGTATGCGCAGCGCAAGCGTGAACATTTCCGCGGCGGTCGTGGAGATCGAAAGATCGATCTCGGCATTCCGCGGATAGTCGGTATCCTGTTTGACGATGATTGTGTTGCCGGATGGAAGAGACGTTTTCATCGTACCCTGCCCGTAATAATTCAAAGTCAGTCCGTCTCCGTCATGCATCAAAGCCCATTCGCAAAGCAGGCCGAGTGCACGCGGGCCGTTCACCGAGCAACAGTTTAGTTCAGAGCTTCCTGCTCGTGCTTGAAATACGATATCTTGCGCACTCGCCTTGCGCTCACCGTCCATTGGCGTATTGTAAGTCACCCACCGGCCTGTAGGGCTCATCATGCCGAGTCCGCTGTTAAGCATGGATAACTCAAGTTCGTCCGCGACCAGAGAACTCCCGGTCAGCCGCAGCATCTCAACGGACATTGCCATCCAGGCGACCGTACAGCAGGTTTCAATTGCTCCGACATGATACGGATTGCCCGTGGCTTTTTCGCCGGAGGTAAAACCGCCGTTATTATGGCGGTCGCCGCGCAGCATGCTCCACCACAGCGATTCGAAAGCTTTGCGGCATGCTTCATCGCCGGTAAGATAATACAACTCTACCATTCCCATGATCGGATGCAGACTTTCCCAGCGCGGCTTCGGGGTCTGGAAAAATTCCTGTCCTGCAAGCGGCGCCTGCAGATAGTCTCCGGCCAGAGGAGTTCCCGTTGCATCCTTCGCTGCAAATTCTTCAAGAATCTGCCGCGCCAGCGACATATAGCGCGGCAAACCGGTCTTCCGGTAAAGCAGACAAAGGGAATGGATTGGCGCCAGATTCATTTCCGTAGAACCGGAATCAACCAGCCGCGGAGTTTTTTCCCCAAGATAAATTTCACACAGCAGGTCGGCAATCTTTCCAGCGGCGCTCAAAGCTTCATTATCTCCAGATACCTCGTTCCATAACATCAGTCCCAGCATGGCATGGTAATGCGACCAGGTATCCCAGTTATTCTCACAGTTTGGCGCATGATTGGTCAGGTGTGAATCCTGCGGCCAGCAGCCCAGATAGCCGTCGGCATCCTGACAGGCGCACATCTCTTTGACGAAATGCTCGAGATGGGAACGCAGCCGGGCGTCGCCGGTGAGGCGCAGTATTTGCACAGAGTGTGTCAGATACTTCCCGGCAAATTCCCCGGCCCACGGCACCATATTACGATAGGGTTTACGGTTACTGTCCCTGAACATTCCCAGCATCGCGGGGTTGGCGGCTGGCGCGGGCAGAATCCACTGCTCCGTAACCGCTTTAAGCCGCCGGCCGATTTCACCCTCAAGCTGGAATTCTGTAAGAAGCGCCGCGTTCATGACCGGTTCATGTATTGTTTTTACAGCAGATGTTGTTTTTGCAGGCATGTTAATTACTTCCTTATTGAGCTGTTTTTCGCCATATAATTATTGTTTAATATACTGAATATAACATCATTGTTCAAAATACTGAATTGCAGAAATGATATTTTATATGTATATTCTGACATGACAAATACTAATGATAAAAACTTATACTCCAGCACCCGTGGACCATTCAGCATTCACGCGGCACAGCCGGTTGAATGTTCGATGGGGAAGATTATATTTGCCGGAACGAAATGGAACAGCCGTGCAACTTATGGACATGCGCCGCCGCCAGACTATCTGCGTCCAACGCCTCATTTTCTGCTGGTGTATACACTGGAAGGCGAAGCCGATTATTTTGATGACACCGGCGTTAGAACGATCCTGCGTAAAGGATCGCTGGTGTGGACACGCCCGGGAGTAAATCAGAGCTACGGGCCGCGCCCCGGTTCCCGCTGGAGTGAGTTTTTCATGTGGTTCGGCGGCCCCGCGTTTGACACATGGCAGACACAAGGGTTTCCCGGCGATAAAAGCCGCCTGCTGTTTCTGGAACCGGTCGAATACTGGATCGAACGCTTTACTGAAATTGTTCAGCCGCGAACGAATGTTCCTGCTGAAACCCCGTTAGTCCGCCTGTGCCGTTTACAGCAACTGCTGGCTGAGGCATTACAAATTCAGGAAAGAAGCGTCGAGAACACGGAACTCATCGCCTGGCGTGAGGCTGCCTGCGCCCGTCTGACCGAAGGCAGTCTGACAACTGCCCCTTCACTGGAAGCCGTAGCCAGATCTTTGAATATGTCATACTCCCTTTTTCGTCAACGCTTTCTCATGGTTACTGGTAAGTCTCCCGGGAAATTCAGGTCTTTGGGAATTATCCGGCGGGCATGTTCTCAACTGTCCGAAACCAATGCCTCGCTGGCGCACATCGCGGAACAACTCGGCTTTTATGACCAGTTTCAATTTTCACGGCGTTTTAAACAGGAGATCGGGATTTCCCCTTCCGCGTTCCGCCGCCAGCTCATCAGTTCACATAAAGGAAAGCCAGCAAGCCGCGGATGAGCGAATAAGCAAATAAGCAATTACCAATCGGGTAAATAATTTATTGATTCATGACAATTAATGAGTTAAATTAACAAATATGATTGGCGGTTTTACAATCATAATCTGAATATCAGCGAAAAACGGTTTAATTACTAATTCGAGATTAAAATGAAAATACTGAATCTGAAAATCATCGCCTGCAATGTCATGTGGCGGGAACTCTGCTACTATGCCTCCATCTCTGCAAATAAGTTTGAATTCAAATATCTGCCATGGGGACTGCACCGCGATCCAGACGAGATCCGGCGGGAAGTGCAAAAGGCCGTTGATGAATCGGTAGACTCTTTTGATGCCATCTTATTGGGCTACGGTTTATGCAGCAGGGGGGTCGAAGGGATAACCGCCTGCAAGACCCGGCTGGTAATTCCCAGAGGACACGATTGCATAACCTGTTTTCTCGGCTCAAAAAACAAGTACAAGGAATACTTCGAGGCATATCCCGGCACCTACTGGTACACGCCGGGCTGGATAGAAAACCATCTTGCTCCGGGAAAAGAGAGATATGAAAAAAATTATGAAGAATATAAGAAGAAGTATGGAGAAGACAACGCCCAGTATTTGATGGAGATGGAACAGGACTGGTTTAACAAATACTCAACGGCGGCATACGTTGACCTGGAAGTGGGAGACGCTGACTACTACAAGACTTATACCCGCCAGGCCGCGGAATGGCTGAACTGGCGGTACGACGAAATCAAGGGTGACCCCGCGCTGCTCAAACATTTCGTAAATGGCGACTGGAACGCCGCCGAGTTCCTGATTGTGGAGCCAGATCACCATATTGAAGCGACAAATGACGACAACATCATGCGTTCAGTACAGAATACTTGAAAATTATATGTTCCGCATTTTTTCCAGCCAGCGCGCGCCGGCTTCATAATCAGTACCGCCCAGATTGAAAATAAATCTGGTTTCCGGCGGGGCCTGACGAATCAATTGTTCAATAACCTCATCCGAAACCCATGCCAGCGCATGAACCGGACTGCCTTTACCGGCAAAATGCTCCAGCAGCGGCAGATAACCGTGTTTATCCTGAACCCGGTTGAAACCATAAAAATTCGGAATTTTCTTAAAACTGGGAAACTGGTGTTCGGCATCGGCGCAGCAATGCATCCCCAGGCCGCCGAAAGTCTCAGACAGATCGATTAATTCCGGCAGACAGAATTCTTCGAACATTTCACTGCTCATCGTGCCGCATTCGTCATTGGACAGCCAGGGTCCGAGTTCCGGCGGGGTCCAGCAGCCGGGGCAGTGGCACGGGCTCAACGTCGGAAATTCCTTCCTGAACTCTATCAGAAAATTTTTCAGCAATTGAGCACATTTCCAGCTCAAACGCTTGACCGCCTCCGGTTCCAGCACCATCGAACACAGCAAATCCTCCTTGTTCCAGATCAGGCTGGCCGTATCAAACCCGCTTTGCAGGTCACACGGCCCTAATGCGGTTTCCGGGCCAAGTTCCTTCAATACCAGTTCGCCAAGTTCAAAAACCCGTTGCAGGCATCCGGTTTTCCAGAGGTCAGGCAGTTCGACTTGATCAGCTTCAGCAGCATTATTAACCAGCGGCAGCGCACATGGATTATTGTCTTTATAGGTATGAACTTCGCAGCCGAACGCCTGGGCGAAGAGCTGCGTCCCGGTCATCAGCGAGGCCACCGGCACACTGTCATCCTCAAGTTTTTCCAGCATTGCCGCTTTGCGCCGGAAGTTCTCGACTACAACCGGCACCCATTCTTTAACCGGTTTGTCAGATAAAGTATAATCCCCTTTTTCATACACGGGAATCTGTTGCGGATGACAGACAAAACCATGACGTTCAGCGCTGCCGGAATAAATCGAACGGGTAAATGCTTTATTCTTGTCAATAAGGGTCTTCATTTCAGTATATTCCTTGTAATTCATTGCTCTTTAACACATATTATATATGACAATAGCATTATAATCCTTGACTATATTATCAATAAATAGCACAAAATTATCATAAATGAGTAATATCGAAAAATATTCGTGGCCGGAAGATGTTGTCATCCTGAAAGGAGTTTTGACACAGGAGTCATTCCCTGTTCACAGCCATGACTTCTGCGAAATCGCGATCATTCAAAGCGGACAGGGTGTTTATACGGACAATTACGGCGAACGCCCGCTTCTGCCGGGCGATGTTTTCATTCTCAGAAAACCGGAATATCATGGCTTCAGTAAAATTGAAAAGCTGAAGATAATCAACATTATTTTCATCCCGGAACGCTTAGCCCTGCCCCTGGATGAACTCAGAAAAATAACCGGCTATAATGTACTGTTCGAGATAGAGCCGTTTCTGCATGGCGGGGCGGACCGCTCCAGCCTTAACCTGTCGCCGGAGGAGCTGCAGCAGTTAAACGGCTATGTCAAGATGATAGAAGATGAGCTTGAACAAAAACAGCCCGGCTACCGGATACAACTGAGATCGCTGCTGCTGGATGTGATTATATTTCTTTCCAGAAAATATTCATCTGATACGGATCATGGCGCTGCGGACTGTCACCGCCGCCTGGGAGAAACCATTGCTTATATTGAAACTCATTACCGGGAAAAACACACGCTGACAATGCTGGCGCGCCGCGCCGGCATGTCCAAACCGCATTTTATCAGGATGTTTAAAAAAATCACCGGACTGCCTCCGGTCGATTATGTCAATAAAACCAGAATCGATCAGGCGTGTAAATTATTAAGCAAGGCTCAGTCAGGTATTACTCAGGCCGCGCTGGCATGCGGCTTTTCCGACAGCAACTATTTCAGCCGCACCTTCAAAAAATATTTAGGCATGTCCCCCCGCCAATATATCAAATCCTATTTAAAATTGTAAAACGCAGTTAAAACGGAGTCATCGAAATCGGAAAACAATGTTGATTCATTCGTTTTACAGGTTATACTCTATAAGGTTGAAAATTTAACATAGATGAATAGGATTGTGGATTGGATTTTTTCGATCCGACTGACAGGCGATATAAATA
>CAIMFA010000050.1 GCA_903840185.1 uncultured Lentisphaeria bacterium
AAACAGACGGCACAATTTCATGCCATGAAGCATGCTCCGGGTATCCTGGAATATCCAGACGTCTGAAACTGACTGGATTGCAAAATGCCGACATTACATTTTTCCCGGAAACCGGCTGCGAAAAAAGTCTGGAAATACTGGCGGACGTATCGCTGGATGTATTTGCATCCTTTCTGGACGGAAACTTCATTACTCCGGTGTTTGTCGAAACAGCTTTCGGTAAGTGTGTGAAACTGAAAAATATCAACGGAAATATCGCGTTCTCATGGTAAACCGCGCAGGGAGAAAATAATGAGTCTTATGCCGCAAAAATCACAGTCAATAAAAAAGCCGGACATCGAACGGCTGCTGGCTGCATTGAGGCGGCAGAAACTCGACCGTACGCCGAATTTTGAAATCTGGATCGGCCCCAGAAGTATCAGTCATATTCTGCACAAACAGGATTATACGCAGGATTTCTGGTCAATGCCTCCAAAAGATGCCGTGGAACTGGTCAATGCAATCGGACAGGATGCCATCGTCTGCTCGCTGCAGCCCCCGCTGCCGGCTGAATGCTCAATTCTGACACCGGACGACCTGGCGGCATTTTTCCTGGAGAATGCGAACATCGATTTCCAGTTATTCAGAGCTAAACTGCAAACCTGCCTGGACGCAGTATCCGGAACCGGTATTGGAGTGGTTGTGCGCATCGGCGGTCCATTGACTCAGACTTACATGGCCTGCGGTCCAGTTCCGATTGAATCATTCATGCTGATGCTGTATGACCAGCCTGAGCTGATTGACAATTGCATGAAAATATTCACCCGGTGGTCGCTGCAAATCATCGATGCAGTCAAAGACATGCCGTTTCATCTATACTATATCGGAGACGACCTCTGTGACAACAAAGGAGCAATGATCAGCCCGGAAGCGATTGCTCAACACTGGGCACCGTATTATAAACAGATCATTGATGCGGCCCATGCCACCGGCCATCCGGTTATCTGTCACTGCTGCGGAGCTCAGGCCCCGGTCATTCCGTACTGGCTGCAATGGAAAGTGGAGGCATGCCATCCGTTGCAATCAGGAGCCAATGACATTTACGCATTCAAGCAGAACTACGGAGACCGTATTGTGCCGGTAGGCAACATCAGTGTCGGGTTATTATCGTCCGGAACGCCGGATGAAATCCGCGACGACACCCGCCGGCACCTGGAAGCGCTGGCCGGAGACGGCGGTTATGTCGCCTGTTCCGACCATTCCATTATCGACAGCGTCATCCCGGAAAACTTTATAGCCATGATTGATACCGTACATGAATTCGGTCAATATTAAAAAATAACATACAGGAAATTATTATGAAAATCGAACGCAGAAAACCGCTGACCGCCAATATTGCCGTATTCGGTGTCGGACACCATGTGTACTGGGACCAGTTTGAAGGTTTACTCGACACTTTAAATGAAAAATTGGAAACTTTCGTGAGCAAAGTTGATTCCAATGGCGTCACCGTAAAAAATTTCGGCATGATTGACAATGCCCGGAGCGCTTACGACCTGCTGCCGCAGCTTAAAGCCGGTAATTTTGATCTGATCTTTGTGGATATGGTGACTTACGCCACCTCCTCCACCTTCGGAGTGATCGCCCGCGAACTGAAGGAAACCCCGATCGTACTGGTGGCGCTTCAGCCGCTGGCGGCGATGGATTATGCCAACGCTTCTACTTTCATGCAGCTTTGCAATGACGATTTCTGCTCCGTGCCGGAATTTACCGGCGTCGCGGTAAGAATGGGACGGAAAGCGCCGGACGTCATCATCGGCATGCTGGAAAACGATCCGGCGGCGGACGCCGAAATCGCGAACTGGTGCAATATCGCTAAAGCCGTCCATGATTTGAAGCGTGCCAGGATCGGACACATGGGACACGTTCTGGAAGCGATGCTGGACATGCACACCGACCCCACGGCGGTAACCGCCGGCTTCGGCTGTCATGTCGTCCAGTGCGAACCTGACGATGTCATGGTTCATTACAGCCAGCTTACCGGTTCTGACAGTGTGGTGTTGGCAATGAAAAAACGCATCCTCGATTTCTTCGACACTCCAGTTCCGGTAAGTGACCCGCTGACTGAAAAATTAAACGAAAAAGACCTGGAAATAGCCTCCAGAGCAGCGGTGGCGCTGGAAAAATTTATCGAGGCAAAACAGCTTGACGGGCTTGCCTATTATTACGAAGCCGGAACAGGCTCGGATATGCGGACGCTGGTCACCAATTTTATCGTCGGCAACTCCATGCTTACTTCCGCGGGGTTCCCGATGTGCGGCGAATTTGACATTAAAACCTGCATCGCGATGATGATCATGGACCGTCTGGATATCGGCGGCAGTTTTGCCGAATTCCATCCGATTGATTTTATCCGCGACACCGTGCTCGTCGGCCATGACGGCCCGCATCACCTCAATATCGCCAACGGCAAACCCGTCCTGCGCAGCCTGAAAAAATATCACGGCAAACCCGGTTCCGGAGCCAGCGTGGAATTCAAAATCAAGGAAGGCCCCATCACCATGCTCAGCATCGGGCTCAAAAGCGACGGCAAATTCAAGTTCATCATCGCGGAAGGCGAATCCGTCGAAGGCCCGGTGCCGCCGACCGGCAATACGAACACTCATGGACGCTTCAAGCCGGATGTCAGGACATTCCTGCAGCGCTGGATTGCCGAAGGACCGACCCATCACTTCGCCCTCGGCATCGGACATCATGCAGAAAATATCCGCAGACTCGGCGAAATGCTCGGCATCGAAGCTGTAATCATCAACAAAGGTCAATAAGGAAACAGTCATGGCTGTCGCGGATCAAAAAAGCTATCTTCAGCCGCTAAGTGCGGAATTGATGAAGATATGGCCGGATAACCGGACGATAAATATCGTCTGCCACGGCCACAGCGCACCTGCCGGATATGCCGGATTCCATGTTGTTGACACGTTCAACGCCTATCCCCACCTGCTGCACCGGATGCTCAAGGAACGCTACCCGATGGCTGTCATCAACGTCATCGTTACCGCAATCGGCGGCGAATGTTCGGCGGCCGGCGAAAAAAGATTCGCATCCGATGTACTGCCTCTCCGTCCGGACCTGATTACAATTGATTATGCGCTGAACGACCGTTACATCGGGCTCGAACAGGCGGAACAAGCCTGGAAGTCCATGATTGAACAGGCGCTGGCGCGGGAAATAAAAGTGCTGCTGCTCACGCCGGGACTGGAAGCGGAATGCAGTACGCAAAATCCGGAACTGGCGGCGGCTCATGCAAAGCAGATCAGACGGCTTGCCGCGGAATACGGAGTTGGTCTGGCGGACTGCTTTGAAGTCTTTCAGCAATATTGCGCCAAAGATGGACAAATCAGTGATCTGCTGTCATGGATCAATCACTGCAATCGTGACGGACACCGGCTTATCGCGCGGGAAATATTCCGATGGCTGCCGATTCTGGCGCCGACTTAACATTTTTTCAAAAATCAAACAAATTTAACAACAGTTTCCAAATAAATAATGTATAATCAAAACAAGGGGGAAAAAGATCATGAAACGGCAACAAAATCTCAAACAGAATAAAGGAGAAAAGATCATGAAACGGAAGCAAATTTTCACACTCATCGAACTCCTCGTGGTGATCGCGATCATCGCAATTTTGGCCTCAATGCTGCTCCCGGCGCTCAACAAAGCCAGGATGACGGCACGCCAGGCCGCCTGCAACAGCAACCTTAAACAACTCGGAATTGCAGTTCAAGGATACACCGACGCCAACGGCGGTTACATGATGACGACATTTGGCAATACTTCCAACGGCTACCTCTGGCCTCAGCAGCTGGTGGGAATGAAAGACTTGAACAACGGAACATCCACTAACCGGAATGACGCCAACTGGTTCATCACCCGCAAACAATTACAGTGCCCGGAACAGCCGGTCGGATTCAGTTGGCCCTGGAATACCGACTATGCGATTAACGAAGATGTGTCAATGCCCCTTGCTCCCTATAAATCATATAAGCTGGCATCACAGCGAAAACCTTCCATTAAATTTTATATGCTGGACAGTTACTGCAATCTGGCATCAGGCGGATCCGACTTTACGAAAGGCTCATTTCGTATTGATTTCAGTCCAAATTCCACCAGTAACAGCTATGGGCGTCCGTCTGGCCGTCATGCAAAAAAATGTAATATTCTGTTTCTGGACGGGCACACCAACAATGTGCAAGTAACTAACATAAACTATCCTTTCTCCGATACCCCGTTCAGATGGTCTGGCAGTGGTCAGCTCAACGACATCAACAATCTGACCTGGGCTACATATTAATTAGGATTCCTTACATCCCTGCAAATGGCATCGGTAAAAAAAATCAACGGTCATTTGCAGGAAAAATTTCCAGCAACCAGTCTCAGCTGAACCAGGATTTCGCCTGGTTCAGCCTGAACACATAAATCTTTTGCCGGGAAAATATTGAACAGGAACGGGAAGACAATGAAAATCGAGTTTCCATGGGGGCCTGAATGATACAAAAAATATCTATTATCGCGGCAATCATAATGCTGATCTGCGAGCCGTCATTCGGAATGATTGAAAACAATGTATCGTCCGGCTTTGTTGTGACATTTGATGAATCTCTGCCTTTGCCGGTTAAAAACGCCATAGGATTATTCACAAAAGAGGTACAGAAACGCGTCCTGCCGTCAACAGGTTCCACCAGCAGCACGAAACAGGTTCTTCGAGTTTCAGTAAATGAATCACTTGTTCCTTCCGGGCTGTCCGGTGATGCACTGAAAAAAGACGGATATTACCTGAAAATCGATTCGTCTGAAATCGTATTATTCTCCCGCAATGCAGGCGGGGCAGCGGCCGGCCTGGGAAGATTGCTGTGTCTGATGGATTTTTCAAAACCTGCGATTACTGTACCCAATATGACACTGGTCGAAAATCCCGCCATGACGATCCGTGGAATATATTTTGCCACGCATTTCAACAACTATTATGAATGTGCTCCTATCGAAGATATTAAGTCGTATATTGAAGAGATGGCGCTATGGGGGTGCAATTCGCTGCTGGTCTGGTTTGACCCTGAAAAATATAAAGGATTTGACGACCCGAAAGCATTGAGTTTCATTGCGCGGCTTAAACAAATGGAACAGACTGCCCATCAGTACGGGATGCAATTCGGTCTCACAGTGGTTGCCAATGAGGCATTCCTTTCCAGCCCGCGCGCAATACGTTCACCGCGGCCTTCATTCATCAGCAGGAATTATTATATATGTCCCTGCCGGACGGGCGCAATGGAATATGAGGCCGATTATATTTCGAAATTACTGGAATCAATCGAAAACGTTGATAACCTGGTCGTGTGGTGTTATGATCCGGGCGGCTGCGATTGTGACCAATGCGCTCCGTATGCGGGGAATGGTTATATAAAGTTAGCGGAGCAAACCGCGGCTATTTTCAAGAAGAAGAATCCCATAGGACATGTATATCTCAGCGACTGGTATATCGGCGGTGACAAGTTTGACGTGCATAAAGGCAATGCGGAAAAATTCATTGAATACTTGAAATCAGGAAAAGGACACATGTTTGACGGGGTCTTAAATCAAATGTCCCCGTGGCATTCTGATCTGCCTAAGGCCATCATCAAAGCTGGAGTAAACCGCGAACAATGTCCGATGCTGTCTTTCATGGATATCTCCATGATTAATATGCGCCCGTGGGGCGGTTACGGCTCAAACCCGCTGGGTGACTACATAGGAACAGCGATGCAGATATATACACCGCTCATTACAGGCGGATGGCCATACTCTGAAGGGATATATGAGGATGTGAACAAATTTCAATGGTTCAGGAAATGCTGGAATCCCAAGGAGAGTGTTGCGGAAATTTACAAAGAATATGCCAGTTTCCACTTTGGACAGAATGTCGCAGGAAAAGCGGCTCAGTTATTTGATTTGCTGGAAAAAACGCATAAAAGAAAAGACTGGGATGTAGACAACCTTAAAGAGTCGGCAGCCGCCTGGGCTTTAGCACAGTACATTGATGCTAATATTGCGACATGGGCAAAGAGTTCATGGCGCTGGAGAATCGTTTATTTGCGCGCAGCAGTCGATAACTGCCTCGCAACCTCCGGGATTAAAACTCAGGCAGGACAGGACAAAATCAAACCTTTCCTCGATGAAATCGTCAGTATTTATCATGCCGAATTAATCTCCGGCACCTCTGCCGGAGCACACTTGCGTCCGCCGAAGCTGCCCCCGATCAGTGCTGCAAACAACGTCCCCGGGAGGTAAAATAAATAAGCATGAAAATCAATATCTGTCAGACAAATTTAATAAATAGTAAAATTCTAATTTAATAAAGGAATAATTATGCGTTTTTTACTGCAACTGTTGTCAATCTTAATGATAGCCGCTTTCAGCGCGCACGCCGAAGTGAAAATCCGCGGGGAAAAATTCGCCAACTGGTGGGTGCTGGGCGAAACTGCCGGATTCAAACCGGACGGCAAGCTGCCGGAAAATATAAAAAATGTCGTTGGCGAAGTCTATGATTCATCCGGAAAAAAAGTTGCAGAAAAAAATGTTTCGGCGGCGGATTTTGCCGCCTCCGGCTGGCAGTGGAAACCGGAGCAGCCGGGTTTCTATGAAGTAAAATTTCAATATCGCGATGCCGCCGATGCGCTGACTCCGGCGCAGGAAATCATCAACTGCAAGATTTACGAATGGGTAAAAGGCAAACCATATCTGCGGCTGGAAAATAATTTCACCCGGCAATGCCACAATATCGCGGTACTTCCCCGCCCTGCCCGTCCGCCGGCGCAAATTCCTCCGCAACTGGCTTTATCGCTGGGACCAGCCTACGACAGCAAGCAAAAGAACATTGAATGGTCGAACGCTAATCTAGCGCTGGCATCCATAATCGGCTTTCATGCCATCCGCATTCATGGCATCGGCTGGGACCGTATCGAAACCGCGCAAGGTCAATACGACTGGAGCGCGCTTGACCAGTTCATCGCGGAAGCGCGGAAGAAAGGGTTCAGCGAATTCATCGGCGATCCTGTAGGCACGCCGAAATGGGCATCAACACACCCGGAACTGGTCAACCTGGACATTTGCGTATGGGAATATGCAGCATACGCCCCGGCAAAAATGTCATACTGGACTGATTTCCTGAAAGTCCTTCTTAAACGCTATCCATTCATCAAGACCTGGGAGTTGTGGAACGAACCGCATCTGCCGGGGCAGTCGGTATTCTGGAGAGATACACCTGGAAAATTTGTTGAACTGCTCAAAGCCGGTTATGAAACAGTCAAACAGGAACAGCCGGACGCTACCGTATGGATTGGCGGCATGGGTATGCGTTACCTGCCATTTTATGAGGAGATCATGAAGCTGGGCGCCGGCAAATATTTTGACCGCCTCGTACTGCACGGCTCCTGGGTATCGCCGGCGCCGTTCAACCGCATCGACCGGAATTGCGGAGTGGAGCCTAAACCCTGGGTAAGTTCAGAATGGCATTCCATGCTGACAAACGGAGATGAACCGGGTACGCCGACCGAAGAAGCGCTTTCCAACCGGATGCTGGTTGACTTCATGAACCATATCCGCCAGGGCGCTGAACTCGTCACCTTCTTCACCATGACCAACATTCAACATGCCCGTGAACAGGAAATGATAGATTATTTCCGTAAGAATAAGCAGTTTTTCCAGACTTTCGGCCTGTTCCGTGCGTCGCCATATATCGAGCCGCGACTGCTGGCGGTGGCCTGGCGCAATTTCACCGATTGCTTCAGCGGCAACATCCGCTACCTTGACGGATATTATTTCGACGGCGGCAAACAACGCGCTGCGCTGATGCAAAGCGACAGCGGCAAAGTACTGTTCTTCTGGTCGAATAGCGACAAACCGTTGAAAATCGCCGCCGAATTAACGGCGGCGGCAGCCGGAACAAACGCACGGCTGACCGACTGGGAAGGCCGCACACGGATTGCCGACGGATTGCAAATGCAGCCGTTTGCAGTATATTTCCTGAAAAATCCGGATGAAAAAATCATCGCCCAGTGGGCAGGTAATCGAGGTCAAGTATTGAAGCCGCTGCAGAAAGAACCGGAACTCGACCGTTCAGTCAACGGACGCTACCGCGCCGGCAGGATTTTTGACGAGCAGATGAATATAAGCGATCCGGCTAATCTGCCCTGGATGCAGGCAAATAAGTATACTGCCATGAATCAGGAAAAACCGCAGGAAGGATTCGCCGCCCGTTTCGCCGCCGCACTCGACAATAACGGTCTGGATCTGCTGATTGAAGTGACAGACCGTATCCATCACCAAACCTGGAGCGGGGGCAATATTTACCAGGGAGACAGCATCCAGCTGGCACTCGACGTCAACGGCAAAGGCCTCGCCGAAGACCGGCTGGAAATCAGCGCTGCGCTTACCTCAAAAAGCCCGCTGCTGTGGAAAGAGGCGATGCCTTCTCTGGGCGGCGATCTGCCGCAACGGATAACTTTCGCAAGAATGCCGGTCAAGTATGGCAGAATCGTTATCGAAAAAACCGCAACAGGATTATGTTATAAGATTCATATCGACCGCGACGACCTGTATCCGTTCAGCTATCTGCCCGGCCAACCGATGCGTTTCGCGCTGCTGGTCAATAACAATGACGGCAAAGACCGTGCCGGTTATCTGGAATGGGCATCCGGCATCGGCGGAGCTAAAGATCCGGCTCAATACGGCACACTGACGGTTGACATCGGTAAACAGACACTGCTGAAACAAGCCGACCTGCGCGGTTTCTGGGGTGCGGCAAAGCTTGAACCAGGAACTGATGCTGTCAAAGTAATCTGCTCCGGCGCTGCCGCTAAAACCGCATCCGCCGTGGCCACTCGCGAGTTCGAAGTCACCCCAGGAGCATCATATCAAATTTCGTTCGAGGCCCGCGGCAATGTCAAACAATTCAACGGCATGTTAAACATACCTAAGATTGGACGCAAGGACTTCATCTCCAGAGTGGAATTAGGCAGCGAATGGAAACATTATGAAGCAGCAGTCCTGATACCGGTCGATGTCCGCAAGCTGTCGATATCACTATTCTGCTGGCAGCAGGACGGCTGGTTTGAAATCAAAGATTTCAGCATGAACTCCGCACAATAACATAAATAAGGGAATATTGTATGAAACAGTTGAAAAAAATTTTCCATGGGGCTGTGGCGGCCGCGCTGCTGCAAACCGCGCTCTGCAACGCAGGGGAGCCGGCCGCGGCGGCAGCTTCCGACTGGCGGAACATGCCGGACTTTACCAAAAGAAACCTTGAAGAAATTACTAAAAAAGACCTGGCAGACCGGCAGTGGCCCAAGGTAAAGATCCCCGGACTCAAAGAGCAGGTATTTGATGCCAATGTCAAAGGGATTAATTGCGTGTGGCGGAATATCTCTCCCGGCTATGCCAATGTCATCTACGACGCGAAGGTTGACAACGGTATAATCACCATCATCCTCGACGGCGGCGCGCTAACGCAATCAGTGGACGGGGGCAGAACCTTCAAGCAGATATCCAATGACCTGACCGGACCTAACTACCAGTCTTTCGACATCTCGCCGGCCAATTCCAGGCTTATCGTTTCAGCCAGCAGCTACCTTGACAGAACCCTTGACGGCGGCAAAACCTGGTCTACGATCTACGACAAGGGGCTCCCCCCTTTCATGCTCGGACGCAAATGCATGTTTGACCGGGTCAGATTCAACTGCGACGGTTCGCGCATATTCGCCTCCCTGGGTTCTTTCGGACACGGCCTTGCGCCGAGGGGATACGAGCCAGCCATGGAAGCCGAATTCCACCAGAAAAAAGTATTCGCCGGCGACGCAAACGCCGCCAATTTCAAAACATTCGATCTCGGCAAGTTCGCCGGAATACGCTGCATCTATCCGCATCATTCAAATCCTGATCTGGTTTATTTTTCTTTTGCCGACGGGGAATTATTCGTCACCCGCAACGCGAAAGACGCCGTTCCAAAATTTGAAAAGCTTGGCGGTCTTCCGGAAGGCTTTGTCGCCATCGACATCGGTGCCTCGCCTTCGAAAGACGGCGAACTGCTCATAACCATGATGCCAAAGGATAACAAAGGCAAGTTCAAGATCATCCTCGCCCAAGACTCCGGCGGCAATTCACTGGCCTGTTCCGAACTGATCATCAGAAATGCAGCAGGCAAGGAACTCAGAGTGCCGAGACCGGTGATGGCGAAGTGGAACCCCAGGCAGAAAGGTCAGGTTTTTGTCGGTTCCCAGGAAACGAACGGACTTTTTGTTTCGGACGACGAAATGAAGACTTTCCGCCATATTCCATTCCCGAAAGAACTGAAGCACGACGAACCCAATTCCTCCAGCGGGACGTCTTTCTGCTTTGAAACGCAGAAGCTCTTCTTCGACCGCAAAACGGATCTGGCTCTGACCTGTTCGGCTTTCACCGGCTGGTACAGCACCGATCAGTTCAAGACCTGGAACGATCTGCTGATGACCTTCGACAACACCAAACGGTTATACGGCAACAAGGGCGCGGGCTTCGCCGAATGCGGCACCTCGTTTTTCATCAGGAAAAACTACACCTATATGTCGACTAACGATCACGGAATTTTCCGCAGCGACGGCCCCGACGTCACCAAATGGCGCCGCATCTCAATCAATCCGGGAATCCCCAAATGGGGAATAGGACTTTACTCGCCGATGTGTGTTTCCAGCGACGAAAAATACATCTATACTTTCGCGCTCGACAAGGGCGCGCCCGGCGGCAGCTACAATACTTCACCGACCGTCAAGCTGCTTCAGTCCTTGAACAAAGGAGAAACGTGGCAGGATGTTACAACCCGCCTGGGTTGCGGCGATACAGTTGACTTCGAGCGCAAGACTCCTTATGGTGCAAGAATCAAGATGCTCATCGATCCCGGCAACTCCGACAGGCAGTGGATCATGTTTACCAATCATCTCTTCTTCTCGGATGACGGCGGCAAAAGCTTTAAAGAGCAGAATTCTCCCCTCTTCTTAAAGGATGGCAAGGCGGCGTTCAGGGAGATGGAATACGACGCGATGCACAAAATACTTTATCTTGGCAATGCCGTCAATTTCCCCGGCGGCTCGGCGCTGGCCTGCAGCCGCGACTTCGGTGCCACCTGGCAGATCGTGCCGCTCGACGGAGTAAAGAGCGGCATCAAAGGCCTCGGTGTCACGGGATCAGGAACACTGGTGCTCGGACTCGACGGCAAACTGGTGGTCATGCCCTATGACAAGATTGCCGGCGGCAAAGTGGAGCCCGGAATGGTCAAAATGACCATTGGCGATACTGTCGAAGAGTGGGCTGCCGCCCAGAAAGGTTTCGGCCCTATCGCCTGCGACGGCGAAGATATCGTTGTTTTCGTCGCTAACGCCTCCAATTCCTCGAATTTGACGCACGGCATGGGCCCGCTGCTTTCACGGGACGGGGGGAAATCTTTCAAGTGGATTACTTACAACCTTCCATGCGCGGAGCCTGGGGCTCTCGCCATCGGCGACGGCAGGATATTTATCGGCAACCGCGGGATATACACCTGGAAATACAAATAAATGCCAGCTCAAAATGAGGTATCAGCTATGCGGAAACGAACTTTTGTAAATTTTGCCACATTTATTTCCTGCGCGATAGCGGTATCGCTTATGGCGTCGTGCGCACACACCACCCCTGAAGATGAGGCGCTGGCAAATAAAGCGACTGACGAACTTTATCTGAAAGGGAAACATACTCCGGCTGAATGGGCGACCGACAAGCTGAATTCACATCCCGCCTGGGTATATAAGCGGATTCTGTACGGCAAATACAAACGCGGCGACGAAGAGGCATTGAATACTGCCCGCACCTATATGAAGGAACTGTTCAGCGACATCGATAAAGGCTTCAATTGGCCGGTCAAAGAACAGCAGATATTCGATCTTCCATATGCATACAAAAAACCGGCGCTGAATGGCACGCTGGACGGCGACGGGTGGAACAACGCTCTGACATTTCACGGCGAGTATCCGCCGGGCAGTATGAAAAAGAACGACTTTCCAACGGTATGGAAAATTTGCTGGGACGAGGAATTCATTTATTTCGGCGCGCGCTTTCAGGATGCCGGCATAAAATCTATTGATTATGATCCGGCGAATAAAAAATCCCCGTGGGATGGTGATGCGCTGGAGATATTCGTGCTGCCGGACAGACGCTTGAAGGCATACTGGGAAGTGATAGTGAATCCGGACAACAAAGTGGTGGACTGGCTGCATCTAAACAATTCTGACGGTTACTGGGTGATTGGCACTGATGATAAAATTCGCGGGCTGAAAACCGCAACTAAAATCACAAAAGACGGTTTTCTGGTTGAGGTGGCAATTCCTTTCCGGGAGCTGCCGGGATACATGCGGGGCAATCTGCCCCATGCAGGGGAAAGCATTAATCTTGTCATGGTCAGGATGAATGACGGACAGAAATCAACAATCGTCCCGCTGCTTTATGACGGGCACAACATCTTCGGTTACCCTAAATTCACGCTGAAAAAATAGCAATAAATCAACTTATCAACAAAGGAGATTTTTATGTTTAGACAAGAGACCCTGTTGAAGCGGCATCCGCAAAACCCGATTATTGCGCCAAAAGATTTCCCGTGGGGACCGGCGGACGTGGTGTTCAATCCCGGCCAAACCATGTATAACGGTAAAACCATATTACTGGTTTCGGTAATGCTGCGCAATCAGTCCTACGCCCGTACCCATGTTGCCGAAAGCACAGACGGAATAAACTTCACCATCCACGAAAAGCCAGTTTTCTTCCGTGATCCGGAGAAAGTGTTCGGCGAATACGACAATCATCCGATTGACTGCCGGGTAACGCAAATCGGCGACGAATACTATGTCGTCCGTCCCGGCAACTCTGAAATGGGTTGTGTCGGGTTAATGTACAAAACCAAAGACTTCATCAGTTTTGAGCCGGTGGACATTGTGGCGCTGCCAGACAACCGCGTACCCTGTCTCTTTCCTGAAAAAATCGGGGGATATTACTACCGGCTGGAGCGCCCCTACAGCATGGGCTCCGCCAATGAACGCGGACATATCTGGACTTCCAGATCGCCTGACCTGGTTCACTGGGGACATCACCGTTTTCTGATGAAAGGGTTCACCAACTGGAACTGGGAAAAAATCGGACCGACAGTGCCGATTAAAACCGAAAAAGGCTGGCTGGAAATCATCCACGGCGTCAGCAGCTCCTGCTCCATCGTAAGTTACTCGCTCGGTGCGATACTGCTTGACCTGGAAAATCCCGAAAAGATCATCGGCAGAATGGCGGGATATATGCTGACCGCAGAGGAGGATTATGAATTCCGCGGCCGCTGTCCGGGATGCGTTTTTGCCACCGGCGCGATTGCCGATATGAAAACGCGGCGGCTACGGGTATACTATGGAATCGCCGATACCTGCATCGGACTGGCGGAGGGTGATTTGGATGAAGTCATCGAGGCCTGCCTGAAAGGTATATAATTGAAAAAGCGAGGTAATTGCAAAAGTAGTCAGAATTCAGGAGGCAGAATAAAACGGTATTACGGCATTACAGCTTAACGGTATTACAGTCAAACCGTGAAACCGAAAAACCGAAAAGCATGGA